>JAHIVS010000039.1 GCA_018816605.1 Pseudomonadota bacterium | reverse complement strand
GCGGAGTGGCCCATGATCTCAACAATGTTTTGTCCGGTGTTGTCACCTACCCGGAGCTGCTGTTACTGGACCAGCCCCCCAAAAGCCCAATGGCCGAAGCACTCAATATCATCCATGCTTCCGGACTCCGGGCTTCGGAAATTGTCCAGGACCTTTTAACCCTGTCAAGACGGGGGGTGATGACGCGGGAAGTGGTGGATCTCAATGCCATTACCGCCGAATTTTTAAGAACCCCTGAATACGAAAAAATTCTCTCCTTTCATCCCCAGGTATCGGTAACACAAGATCTGGCAGCTGATTTTCCCTTTTTAAAAGGATCCGGGATTCACCTCCAGAAGACCATCATGAACCTGGTATCCAATGCCGCCGAAGCCCAGGTTGAAAAAGGCACCATCAAAATTGCCACCGTCAACCGCCACCTGGACAGACCGGTAAAGGGCTATGACCAGGTGGCGGCCGGCGACTATGTTGTTCTTACGGTTGAAGACCAGGGGACAGGGATTAATCCCGAAGATATGAAACGGATCTTTGAACCCTTTTTCACCAAAAAAGTGATGGGACGAAGCGGTACCGGGCTTGGCATGGCCGTTGTCTGGGGAACCGTCCAGGACCATGGCGCCTATATTGACATTATCTCCCATCCGGGTAAAGGCACCCGGTTTGATCTCTACTTTCCCGTAACGACCGAAAAGCCGGATGGCCGGCCGGATGCCCTTTGCATGGGCGATTTGATGGGAAACAAGGAAACCATCCTCATTGTCGATGATGTGTCCGAACAGCGGACGATTGCCGGCACGATCCTGGAACGGCTCGGATACAAGGCCCTGGCTGTTGCCAGCGGGGAAGAAGCCGTTTCCTATCTGGCATCAAACACAGTTGATCTTTTATTGCTGGATATGATCATGGATCCCGGTATTGACGGTCTGGAGACCTTTCGCAGAATCCGTGAATTCAGGCCCAATCAAAAGGCCATCATCGTCAGTGGTTTTTCCCAGAACCACAAGGTCAGACAGACCCTTGCCCTGGGAGCCGGGCAGTATATCAAAAAACCCTATACCATCGAGAAAATAGGGCTGGCGGTTCAAAAAGAATTGTCCGGAAATACTTGCCCCGGAGAGGTTCCCGGGAAGGATCCCCATGGAGAATCCCCGCCCGGAACTCGTCCCTAGCCCGGAGGATACCCCCCTTGTCATCACAGATTAAAACCCGGAACCCCTGTTGCCATAAAAATCTGGGCCATGACCCCTTCGGTCATTGCGATTCTTTTTGATCAAAGCGCCATACCCCCTTTTATAATCCATACTAGCTTTGGATATCATAGAGATGAAGGATAAGATTCCCCCGGGTCAGCACCCCGGTCAACAGGCCTTGTTCAACCACGGGCAAAAGTCCGTCATCGGACCGGTTCATACGTTCCAGGGCTTTGCGGGCAGTATCTTCCGGGGCTGCAACGCGTATTCCGGGTTTCATAAATCCCTTTACCGATGTGTCCAGACGTCCGGACCGTTCAGCCTTGGCAAACGTTTCACCCGACAGGCTGCCCAGAATTCGCCCCTTGTCACAGACCAGTAAGGCCGTCAGCTTCTCCTGGGCCATGATATTCCGGGCTTCTTCCATGGTCAGGGACGGATCCACCACAAACCGTGGGGGATCGGACATAATCTCCCGGACAAGAATTTCCTTCTGGCCGGCATCATGGATCAACTGCACAACCCGGTTCACCATTGTT
Source organism: Pseudomonadota bacterium (assembly GCA_018816605.1). The sequence continues at coordinate 5,818 of JAHIVS010000039.1, read as the reverse complement.
TCCAGGTCAACCCCCTTTACCACGGCAGAGCCGGCTGCCGGGTGCCCCCCTCCCCCCAAAGCCCTCACAACCGACCCCACATCAATGCTCCGGGGATTGGCCCTGCCAATGACCATGGACTTGTTCTGATCCGTAAGAAAAATGCCGAAAACCGCATCCATGCCCTTGAATTCCCGGTATTTGCTGACCAGAGATGCCAGCATGGTCAGTCCGCTTTCCACAGGCTGGGCGCAGATGCCGATCTTCAAACCTTCCATTTCAAACGTTCTGGCATTTGCCAGCATCTGGGAGAAAACCCGGGAATGGGAATCATCTAGGGTGTCGGCAAGATAGGCGGCCACAATGTTCAAATCCGCTCCGTTTTCCAGCAAGAAGGCTGTCATCCTGGCATCCCTGTGGGTTGCGGACGAGAAGGTGAGGCACCCCGTATCGTCATAGATTCCCAGCAGAAACAAGGTGGCCTGCATGGGGGTAATGGGCGTATCCTGACGCGCAATTTCCTCGACCAGCAGGGTGATGGTGGCCCCCACCTCTTCCCGGTATTCTCTGGTCCCTTTAATGGTAACCCCTTCCATGTGATGGTCCCAGCAAATAATATCCAGGGATGTTTTCGCTGAAAGCACCTCCATGCGGTCCAGACGATTCCAGCTATTGGCATCCACCACAATCAGGGCGCTTACATTTTCCAGATCCAGCTCCTTCCGGGGCCGGATACGCAAAAGATCCTGGTGGATTGCCAAAAACGCCTTTACGTTTGGCATGACATGGGAAGGCAGAATGCCCACAGCACCGGGATATAAACAGGTACAGGCAACTATGGACGCCAGGGCATCAAAATCGGTATTGGTGTGGCTGGTCACAATTTGCATGGTTCTTTCCCTATTTTTTTTAATTTTACATGGTACATGGGGCAGGCTTTCCTTCTTGCGTTTTTAATGGCCACCCAGGTATATACACACACACAAAGGTGATCAAAAAACCAACTTTCCTTGGAATTCGGTCTGCCGAGGCCTAACGGATTTCAAAGAGGACGCGTCCCAAAACCCCGTAATCTGCAACATATCTCCCGGGTTTTCCGGGTACCATTGGCCCCATGGCACCGGTGATCATCACCTGCCCGGGTTCAAGGGACCATCCCTGGGCCAGGGTCTGGTTTGCAAGCCAGAAAGCGGTATCCCACTGGTTGCCAAGCACATCGGTCCCCTTTCCCCGATGGATGATGTCTCCATCCAGTGAAAGGGTCACCCCCACCTTATCCGGGTCAGCCCAAACCTTTGGATGCCCGGATCCGACAATAAAATTTCGGGCCGAAACATTAGCGGCAATGATGTCCACCCCTTTGAGATCTTTCATCCGGGTAAACCCCAGATCCGGCAATTCAATCACCGGCAGCAATTGGGTAACACAGTTTTTCAGTTCCGCTACATTCGTCAAAGGACGGGTCAGGCGTTTCCCCATGACAAATCCGATCTCCGTTTCTATCATGGGAAGGCCAAACCGGGTGCTGTCGATCACTGCCGGACTGGTTAAGCGTCCGGATGCAAAAAGCACTCCGGTCACAGGGGCTGTCAGCCCAAATTTTTTTTGGCCGGCATCTGAGGTTAAACCGGCTTTGAATCCAACAATTTTTGTTGTGGCCCCTTTTTGTTCAACATAGGCCTTTTGAATTCCGTAGGCAGTTGCCAGATTCATTCCTGGATAAAAAGTGCTTAAAACGGGAATCGGCTCTCCTTGCGCTTCGGCCTGGAGCAAAATTTCTGCCAATTGGGCCCCGCCTGCCCATGCAGTTCCCAAAAGTATCCACCAGAGTCCCAGGACCAGAATGCTCCCATTTTTAGCAGCCCCCATTTGTTACCTCCTTGTTTTTGTCAGTCTTCTTTAACCCGGTGGCTAATGGCGAATATCTCGAACATTGGGAGGATGGTGGTGGCAAGCCCGAAAAGCATCTCCATCCCGGCATTGGCAAATTGTTACATATTCAATTCCTTTGTTTGTCTTTGGGGGGACCACCGGAAGAAAAACTGGGATTATGACACCCCTTGCCTGACAATCATTTTCCCATACCATGGGGACACGTCAAATACAATATCCAAAAAATCAAATTCAAGCCCCCTCTGCCCCCTGAAACCGTTAAGATTGGAGTCTTGCGTTAAAAATCCTTGCGTTAAAAATCCTTGTGTTTTAATCTTTGTTTTTTTAGAATAAATTATCTGAAGATCAATTTGAGCAGGATTGTGTTACATTATGGTTTCAAAGGAGAGGTGACTTCATGGACAAAAACCTCAACGCAGTTGCTCCGATAAGAAAAAAATCAGAAAACCATTTGATGCCGGAAAACTCCGACCTTGAAAACCATAAGAAGAATGCCCCAGGGCTTCTTGTGCTCCTGATCGTCGGACTGGTATTTCTGGCCCCTGGTTCATCGAATGCTGGGGGCTTTTTTGACTACCAGGGGGTTGCCGGATTTTATGGACACAGCGACTGGACAAATGTCGGACCTGAACCCAGAGACAAATACGAATGGTATAATATCAGTTATCTTATGGGCAAAAACATCACCCCCTGGCTGTCCCTGGAAACCCTATCAGGCCCCGGTTATATCCGAACCCAGAATTTTAACAAAACCGGCAGCCTGGAGCTGAGACTTGCCATGGATATCCATGGCAAATACCTGTATTTCAAACTGGGTACGGGTATTGCTTATCTTTTTGATTCAGCGGACATGCCGGATCTGTCGAGCGCCAACTTTTTTTCAATTGTTTCCTGCAGCACGGGATTTCGTTTTTTCTTTGGTGAAGAAACAGACAACGGCCCTGAAATACGTCTGGGGTATTCAGTAGAACACCTTTCCGACCCGTTTAAAGGAGGGGAAGACGGGGATACCGGATTAAACATCGGGGCGATTACCGCCATTCTTTCATGGACATTTTAGCCGCCTCAATTTCTTAAGGCCCTAGGGAGCCTGCATACACACGGTTGCCCCGGAGTGATTTTTTCTCCATCCTTTACAAAGCCTGCCTTGGGACTTATATTGGCCCGTAAATAAAACCTTCAATTTTAGACGGAGTCTCGCCAGTGAAACAGATAATTGTTCTTGCTACCACCAACAAAGGAAAGACAAAAGAAATTAGGGAAATGCTCAAGGATTTTCCCATTCAGATCAAAAATCTTTCTGATTTCGGCCCCATCCCCGAAGTGATAGAGGATGGCCTCACCTTTGACGACAACGCCTACAAAAAAGCCTCCTTTACGGCAAAGGTTCTGGGATATCCTGCCATGGCGGATGATTCAGGCCTCTGTGTCCAGGCCCTTGACGGTGCACCCGGGGTTTATTCCGCCCGGTATGCCGGAGAAAATGCCACGGATGCCGACAATGTGCAAAAACTATTGGACGCATTAAAGAACGAAGAAAACCGGAAGGCCGCCTTTCAATGCGTAATTTCCATTGCCGTGCCCACAGGGGCGGCTCTGACCTATGAAGGCCGGTGTGAAGGCATTCTTACCCGGGAACCGGCCGGAGATAACGGATTCGGATATGACCCGCTGTTCTTTTTCCCCGGGCTCAACAAAACCTTTGCCCAGCTTTCCATTGCAGAAAAATCAGAGGTCAGCCACCGGGGACGCGCATTAAAAGAGGTGTCCGATGAAATGGATAAAATCCTGGAATGGCTGGACATGAATATGCCCCGGTTTACCCGGGTTCCCTGTAAAGGATAAGCCATGAACTCTTTTAAAGAACTGGTCATGAAAAACCGTTCGTGCAGGCGGTTCGACAACAGCCATAAAATTGAGACCAAAATTCTGGAAGACTTGGTGGACCTGGCCCGGCACTGTGCTTCTGCTGCCAATAAACAACCGTTAAAATATCTGCTCTCCACCCATGAGCAGAAAAACCAGGAAATTTATTCCTGTCTGGGGTGGGCCGCCTATTTAACGGACTGGAAAGGCCCCAAAAAAGAGGAACGCCCAACGGCCTATATCGTGATCACAGGAGACAAAACCCTGGCCGCCAACTTCTGGTGCGACCATGGAATTGCCGCCCAGACAATCCTTCTGGGCGCCCGGGACCAGGGGCTTGCCGGCTGCATGTTCGCCGCGATTAATATTAAAAAGCTTTCAGGCTTTCTTAATATCCCGGATCACCTGGAGGTCAAGCTGGTCATTGCCCTTGGCAAACCCGTTGAAACCGCCCGGATCGAGGAGGTGGGCCAGGACGGAAACATCAAATACTATCGGGATGAAAACCTGGTACACCACGTACCCAAACGAAAGCTGTCTGACCTCATTGTGGGCTCCTGGTAACCCCGGATGAAGATTGTGTTTGTCAATCCTGCCTGCCTTGATCCAAGAATCATGGGGAGAGACGCAGGCGTTATCCCCATCGGGGTGTATTACATGGCCGCCCTGCTCATGGAAAATGAATGTGACGTCCGCATTCTCAATCTGGCTGCATTGGCCCCGGGCAAGGATCCAGTCCAGATCTTTGGGGCATTGATTGAAAAGGAAAAACCCGATCTCATCGGATTTTCCGTGACCAACCCCAACAGGATCAACGCACTTGCCTGTGCCAGGGCTGCCAGAAAGCGATTGCCCCAGACCTGCATCGTGTTTGGCGGCCCTGCCCCCACTTTTATGGCATCCTATCTGTTGAAGGCCTGCCCTGAAATTGACATCCTGGTGCAAGGAGAAGGAGAATCCACCCTCCTTTCCCTGGTAAAGGTCCTGGCAGAAACCGGGTCTGTAAAAGGGGCATCCGTCAGGAACATCAGGGGGATTGCCTTTTGGGAAGATGGGAAAATCATTGAAACCGGACCGGCCCAGGTCGTGCAGGACCTGGACTCGTTGGTTCACCCGTCCACCTATTTTGCCTTTGAGCATCTGTCCATGTCCCGGGGATGTCCCGGAAAATGCACCTTCTGCGGTTCCCCCAAATTCTGGGGCAAATCAGGAATACGCTTCCATTCCCCCCTTTGGTTTGTCACGGAAATCCTGGCCCTGGCTAAAAAAGGCATCACCCATTTTTATATCTCCGACGACACCTTTACCATGGACAGGGAACGGGTGATCGAGGTGTGCAGGCTTATTATTTCAGCAGATATCCCTATCACCTGGAATGCCATTTCCCGGGTGGACTATATTGACCGGGAACTGCTTTCCTGGATGCGCCGGGCCGGATGCATTCAGATCAGTTTTGGGGTGGAATCCGGATCCAAGAAGATCAAAAAAAACCTGGGCAAACCCATTTCCGATGAACAGTGCATCCGGGCCTTTTCCTTGACCCGCTCCCACGGCATCCTGCCCCGGGCCTATTTTATTTACGGTTCTCCCGGGGAAACCCACAAAACCATCCGGGAAAGCTGTAACCTGATGCTGGCCCTAAAACCCCTGGCCACGGTCTTCTACCTGCTGGTGATTTTTCCGGGCACCCACCTGTACGGTCGAGCCCTGGCAAAAGGACAGGTGACAGACGGGGTCTGGGACCAAAAGATAGAAGATCTTCCCTGGTTTGAACTGGACGACACCCTGGATTTTTCCAGAGTTAAATCCTTTGGGGATACTCTTCGGGAAGCCTTTTTCGATAATATTGCACACTTTGTCCATGACATTGACCTTGTGGAGGAAAAAGAACTCTATCCCTTTCATGCAGATTTTCTATCCAGACTTGCCATGACCTTTTCCCACGGGGAATATGCAAAAAACCCCCGGATTAAAGACCCGGCAAAAATAGCGGAACATCTTTTTACAAGGGCCTTGTCCTATTCCCCCTGCCCCCGGGCCTTTCTGGGAATGGCCATGCTTTTTCAGCAACAAAAAAAAT
>JAHIVS010000342.1 GCA_018816605.1 Pseudomonadota bacterium | reverse complement strand
GTGGATGACACCGTTCAGATTGTGGCCATGAGCGCCCTGTTGTCCACCACAGCGCCGTTTATGGGGGAAACCATCGAGGCCCTTGACCGGGCAGGGCTGCGAAAAAACATCAAGATCATGGTTGGCGGCGGAGCGGTTACCCGGGAATTTGCCGACACCATCGGTGCAGATGTCTATGGTGCGGATGCAGCCACGGCAGCCCTCCTGGCAATGGAACTTGTGGCCGGCCAAAGGGAGGCAAGATGAACGGAAAACAGCGTATTCTGACAGCCCTGGCCGTTGAACAGGCAGACCGGGTGCCCCTGTATATCCATGGGATCAATGAAGCCCCCATCATCGGGATCGGCCGTCATATCACCGATGGCCTGCCCGGGGTGAAAGATTTTCGCAAGATGACCGATAGCGAAAAATTCAAGGTGCTGGACACCCTGTTCCTCATCCATGAAACTTACGGGGTGGACGGGTTCACGGCCTTTGAAATCGGCCATGAAACTTCCCTGGACGATGGTCATATCCGGGATGAATTTGGCGTGACCTATGCCCTTTCGGACTTCGGTCTGCCCGTTGCCAAGGGCCACCCCATTAAAGGCCCCTCGGATCTTGTCCGGTATACGCCCCCTGTTCCGGACCGGGGGCATCTGCTGCTGCTGGACCTTGCCCGGGACCGCTTCAAGGGGGAAAAGGCCCTCTTCTGGCTCATGCGGGGAACCTTTGTTCGCTGCTGGCGGCTCATGGGGATGGAGAACCTGATGCTCAAGATGTTCGATGATCCCCAATTTGTCCACCAGGTGGCCCGCATGACCCTGGACTACAATCTTCTTCAGCTCGACCTGCTGGTGGAGGCCGGCCTGGATGTGCTGGTGATCGAGGATGATATTGCCGACAAAAATTTTCCGTTGATCGCACCGGAACAGTTTTTGGAATTTGTCAACTTTTACAACCGGCAAATCGTTGCGGCTGCCCATAAAAAAGGAGTCAAGGTGGTGCGCCACAGTGACGGCAATCTCTGGCCCCTCCTGGATATCCTCCTGGACAGCGGGTACGACGGGCTGAACCCCCTGGAGCCCCAGGCGGGAATGGACATGGCCCGGGTGAAGGCGTACTGCGGTGACCGCATCTGTCTTTTGGGCAATATCGATTGTATCGATCTGTTGCCCAACGGGACACCCGGGCAGGTGGATGAGGCCGTTCGGACAGCCATCCGGGACGGCGGCAGGGGGGGCGGTCTGATCATTTGTTCTTCCAATTCCCTGCACCCCGGGGTGAACCCGGAAAATTGCATTGCCATGTTCGAGGCCACCCGTAAATATGGCCGCTACGATACCCCATAAGGGCCTTAACCTTTAATGTGAGATACGCCATGAAAAACTTTTCAGCCGTGGAAACCATGCCAACACCATCCTACCGGCGGTATTTGTTTGCCCTTTTGTTTTTTTTGTACCTGTTCGACTACATGGATCGGATGGTCATTGTCTCCTTGTTTCCCTACCTCAAGGCAGACTGGGGAATCACCGATACCCAGTGCGGACTGCTGGTCTCCGCCGTCTACTGGTCCATATTGGGGTTTTCTTTTCCGGTGTCCATCCTGGTGGACCGCTGGAGCCGCAAAAAAAGTATCGGTTTGATGGCGGTCCTGTGGAGCCTGGCTACCCTGGCCTGTGCCTTTACCCGAAATTTCGGGCAGCTGTTCGCAGCCCGAACGGCCATCGGAATCGGAGAGGCCGGTTATGCCCCCGGGGGCACCGCCATGATATCCACTGTTTTCCCAAAAGAACAGCGGGCCAGGATTCTGGGCCTGTGGAATGCCTCCATTCCTTTGGGCAGCGCCCTGGGCATCGCCATCGGGGGCCTGGTCGCTGAGCACTTCGGTTGGCGCTATGCCTTGGGAATAGTGGCTCTGCCCGGCATGGCAATCGCCCTTTTGTTTTTTACGGTAAAGGATTATAAAACCATTGCCCTGGTCAAAACCGTGGACCAGGGCCAGGGGAAAGTGCAGGTGAAGATGCGGTTTGCCGACATGGCCCGGCAGTTTACCCACAACCCCACTCTCCTGTTCACCAATCTCGGGTTTGCCGCCAATGTATTTGTCACCACCTCTCTTCTGACCTGGCTGCCGACCTATTTCCACCGGTTTGAGGGACTGACCATGAGCCGTGCCGGAATCAAGGGCGGGTCTGTGATGCTTCTGGCCATTATCGGGGCACCTTTGGGCGGGTATCTGGCCGACCTGTGGATGAGGCGACGTCCCAATGCCCGCATGGTATTTCCGGCCGTGTCCTCGGCAATTACAGCCCTGTTTCTTTTTATTGCCTTTGCATTTTTCAGGGGGCAGATTCAATACCTGATCCTGCTGGCTGCCGGTGTGTTTGCCGTGGCATTTGTGCCGGCTGCGGTTGCTGTGACCCAGGATGTCGTCCATCCCGGGCTGCGGGCCACATCCCTGAGTGTCAACGTGATCATCCAGCACCTGCTGGGCAGTGCCCTGGGGCCTTTGTTCATCGGTGCCTTGTCCGATCGCTTTGGCCTTGAATTTGCCATGACCCAACTGCCGGTGTTTGCCCTGGTGGGCTGCCTGCTGTTTTGGGCAGGATCTAAATTTTATGTCAAGGATCTGGCTGCAGTGGAACAGACCCGTGAGGCTCTTATTGAACCGGCACCCCAAGTGTCCAATTTACCCAAAGGATAAATTTATGTCATTTACCATTATCGGAGAATTGATCAACACCACACGGACCAAGGTTCGGACTGCGGTGGCCCTCAGGGACGTCAAGGCCCTTCAGAAGCTTGTGAGGCTTCAGGAGGAGAACGGGGCCGGTTATATTGACGTCAACACCGGCACCGGGGTTCAAACCGAGCACCAGGATATGCAATGGCTGATCAAAACCGTCCAGGCCGTGGCAACGGTTCCCCTGTGCATTGACAGCCCGGATCCTGGCGTGCTCGAATCTGCCTTGGATCTAGTGGACAGGCCGCCCATGGTCAACTCGATCACCCTTGAAAAAAATCGTTTCGGGCGCATGATGGACCTGTTAAAGGGACGGGACTGCCAGGTGGTTGCCCTGTGTATGGATGACACGGGGATGCCGCAAACAGCGGATGAGATCTGCAAACGGGCCGAGCAACTGGTCAACGGACTGACGGGGATTGGTGTCCGCCCCGAGGCCATATGGATAGATCCCCTGGTGGCTCCGGTAAGTGTGGAGACCAGAAACGGGTCCATGGCCCTTGCGGCGGTGGCGGCGATAAAAAAACGCCTGATCGGTGTGAAAACCCTTTGCGGTCTGTCCAATATTTCCTTTGGCCTGCCCGCCCGGCGGATCATCAACCGCACCTTTTTGTCCCTGATGGTGTCCCGGGGGCTGGATGGCGCACTCTTTGACCCCCTGGACCGGGAACTTTCGGCGGCTCTTCACACCACCCGTATGCTCATGGGTCAGGACGACTATTGTCTGGAGTTCATGGACAGGGTTGCTGCCGGCAGAATTTTGGCGTAAAAATGGAAAAGAGGAAAAAGAAGCCCGATAAGGACGGGCCGTGTCCGAAGGTTTCGGCGCTTTCCAGGACCCTTTGTCTGGAAAAGGGCCAGATCCTTTCATTTGCATTGGCCGAAGCCGGACATGGGGTGCGGGCAGATTGTGCAGGGGCCGGCACTTGTGGCCAGTGCCGGGTTCAGCTGCCGCCGGATGCCAGTCTGTCCCAGCCCACGGATGCCGAAAGGGTTCTTTTGACAGACCTGGAAATGAAAGCCGGTTATCGCCTGGCATGCCAGGTGCGGTCAAGCCGGTTCCAGACCATGGCGGTCTGTCTGCCGGAGGGTGCCCCGGCAGAATGCCGGGTCACCCTGTCCGGGGTCCGGCGCCGGGGCTGCCGGGTGGGGGTGGCCATTGATCTGGGAACAACCAGCGTTGAGCTGGTCCTCTGCGATCTGGACGACGGCACCCCCCTGGTGTCGGCCAGGGGGAAAAATGCACAGACCTGCCATGGCGACGATGTTGTCAGCCGCATTGCCGCTGCGCAAAATCCGGAAATCGGGATTGCAAAACTTCAGGGTCTGGCCGTCCGGACGATCAACCGGCTGTTGTCCGCCTGCCTTAAGGCCGGCAAAATTAAGGCCAATGCCGTTGCCCGGGCGGCATTGGCCGGGAATACGGCCATGACCCTTATCCTTGCAGGAATGGACCCCGGGTCTTTGGGCCGATATCCCTATCAGCCGGTCATAACCGATCTGCCGGAGCATACGGCCGGGACACTGGGCCTGGACCTGGATCCCAAGGTCCCGGTGTATTTGTTTCCGGCGGTTTCCGGGTTTATCGGGGGGGATACCATAAGCGCCCTCATGGCCTGGGATTTTGACCGGGATCAAACCTGTCTGCTCGTTGATATCGGAACCAACGGAGAGCTGGTCCTCTGCCACCGGAACCGGTTTTTTGCCGCAAGCTGCGCCACCGGGCCTGCCTTTGAAGGGGCCCGGATTTCCTGCGGCATGCCGGCCATGGAAGGTGCCATAGACCGGATGGACATGGATTCCGAATCTGGAAAGTTTGTCTGGCATGTGATCGGCTCCCAAGGGGGGATCAAACCGGCAGGCCTCTGCGGCTCGGGTATTGTTGATGCCGTGGCCGGGCTGCGCCGGGCAAATCTTTTGTCCCCAGGCGGTCTGCTGGACCCGGGCGCTTTTCTGGTAACCAAAACCGACAACAGTCTTTGGGTTGAGCTGGTTGCCCCCACTGACGCCCAGCATGGCCGGGCCCTGGTGTTGTCCCAGAAAGACATCGGTGAGGTGCAGCTTGCCAAGGCGGCCCTGTGTGCCGGAATTGAGCTGCTGCTTCTCCGGTCCGGCGCAGACCATATTGATCAGACCCTTCTGACAGGTGCCTTTGGAGCCGGGTTTGATTATACCAAGGCCGTGGCCGTGGGCATGCTGCCAAAAGCGGTTCTGACCGGCAGGGTAGAGGCTTTTTCCGGACTGGTCGCCACCGGCGCCGTCATGGGGCTTGTGGATCCGAAAATTGCAGACCGGGCCCTGGCATTGTCCCGGACCATTGAGGTTCTGGAGCTGGGCGGAGACCCTGAATTTGCAGATCGTTTTATTGCGGCCATGGCCTTTCCTGAACAGACAGAGATATAAAAAAAGGAGACATCCGATGGGGGTGAAAGAGCGCAAGAAACGGGAGAAAAAAGATCGAAAAGCCCAGATCCTGGGAGCTGCCCGGACCCTGTTGTTCGAAAAAGGGCTTGAAGGAACATCTGTCAACAAGATTGCGGCCCTGGTAGAGTTGAGCGTGCCAGCCATCTACCGGTATTATGCAAACAAGGACGCCATCATTTTTGCTTTGTCCGAGGAAGGCCTTCACCTGCTGCAGGCCGATATCACCCTGGCTGCAGAGGCTGCCCGGTCACCCGGTCAGAAGCTGAATGCCATTGCCATGGCCTACCGGCAGTTTTCTGTTTCCCAGAAAGACTATTTTACCGTGATCAATCATTTTCTGGCCTCCCCCCAGATTGTCCTGCCGGACCCACTGAAGCAGAAAATTGACCGTTATGGTGAAGAGATTCTCATGCAGGTGGTAATGGCGGTTGAAGACGGATGCGCCGGCGGGCAATTTGTCTGCAGGGATACCCGTCGCTTCAGCCTCATGTTCTGGGGGGCCATCAACGGAATCCTCCAGCTTCAAAAAATCGAGCATACCATTTTTGCCGGCAAGGACCATTTGTCCTTATACCAGCATACGGTGGAAACCCTGATCAACAGCATCCGGTTCTGCAGCCAATGAGGTTTCAAGCTTCTGTGGACTATTATTGTTTTCGGGTTTTGGCCTTTGGAACAGATACGTTTTATCCTTAAAAATGTCTTGATATTTTAAGCGCAATTTTATATGGTTGTCTGATTCAACCCCTCAATCGTATTCAGATATAATTAAGTATTCCCTTTTTGGATCTGGTTCTCCACGACTTGATGATACAGCACATGGTTCACATAAACACGGAATCGGGCGATGTCGGTTTTTCTTTCGCGGATCGAAGTCTTTTTGCCCGTCTTGATAGTTTTAACGTCTATTGCTTTAATCAATAACAGGGAGGAACCTATGGAAAAAAGATGCCTAAAAGCACTTCTGATGCTGGGAATTTTCATCTCCGGGCTTTGGGGGTGTACCAGTGATCAGGTGGTGGACGTGACGGCCGTCACATCCCAGCCCAAGGAATTCGTGGGCTCGGATACCTGCAAGAAGTGCCACCTGGAGCACTACGACTCCTGGAAAATGACCCTTCACAGCCGGATGCTGGTGGATGCGAAAAAGAACGAAGATGCCATCATTGTCCCCATTGACGAAAAAACGATTCGGATGGATCTGGCCAAGCTGGGAGACAGCCTGGCGGTTCCTGCACAAGACATTTATGTCCCGAAAAAAGACGAAATTCTGTATACCATCGGCAGCCAGTGGAAACAGCGTTATCTTGTCAATAAAAACGATACGCTTTATATTTCTCCCATCCAGTTTAATGCCGAAAGCGGCCGGTGGGTCAACTACCATGAAAAGGACTGGGACAAAAGACCCTGGGTTCAAAAATGCGGCGGATGCCATGCGACCGGACTGGATATCGCAAAAGGGGCTTTTATCGAGCCTGGGGTCGGGTGCGAGGCCTGTCATGGCAAAGGCTCCTGGCACGCAGCCCTGCCGAAAACCCAGGTGTTTGAAAAGAGAAATACCATCGTGAATCCGGCGAAACTGACCATGGGGGTCGCCGCCCAGATTTGTGGTTCCTGTCATAACAGGGGAAGCTCCACCATGGAAAAAGGGGCCGGATGGCCGGTTGGATATGAACCCGGAAAGGCCCTTTCTGCCTATTATAGTTCCACCTCCTTTGAAAAGGGAGATGTGAAGCACGTGTATGCCAACGAATTTTCAAAGGGTCACCACCAGCAGTTCATTGACTGGCAGCAGTCCAAGCATGCCGGTGTGGGCGTGACCTGTACCTCCTGTCATTATGTGCACCAGATCGGCATGCCCCAGACCCGTTCCCAGACGGCCAAGCCTGGTTCCATGCAGTGTTTCCAGTGCCATGTACAGGTGAACACCAATATGGCCCATTCGATTCATTCGTTTGCCAATTGTGTGGGATGCCATATGCCCAAGATCGCGAAAAGTGCTGAATCAGGGGATATCCGTAGCCATGTGTTTGTGGCGTTGCTGCCGGAAGATACACTCAAAAATGCCAATGTCCCCAATTCCTGCCAGACCTGTCACAAGCATAAAAATGACAACCTGGAAGAACTCCAGGCTGTGTGGAAACGCCTTTCCGTATTGCCGAAACCTGTAGGTGCGCCCATTGATCCTGTTGAATATAAATATACCAGGTAAACAATTAAGGAGCCCCATATGAAGCCAAAGAATATACTTTGTACGCTCATACTCACAGGTCTCCTGCCGGCGCTCGGGGTCTTGTTTTTTCCGGCAGCATCGTCTGCACAGGAAGAAGCGGCATCCCCCACCATGCGGTATAAACAATATGAGGTCAGCACAGGTTATTATGAAGCGTATGAAGTCAAGCCGCGACACCAGAGCCCTTTTGTCGAAATACCGGGACTTGCCAGGGGAATTTTTCCTTACAGCCCTGCTGGAGCAGGGGTTCGGAATCGGTCTCGGTTGTCTGATTCCCACCAAGGAATCCAGTTTTATGACCACAGGCGATGCGAAGACTGCCATCTTGAACAGACAAAAGGCAATCATATGGTCCGGGCAAATCTGACTTGCCGGCAGTGCCACGGGGGAGAACCCATTGCAAGCATCCGCCATTATTATTCACCCATGAATCCCATAAGGCGGCATGCCTATATCTGTTCTAAATGCCATGAAGGGGCAAGCGCTTCCTATGCCGGGTATGTGGTTCACGAGCCCAACCCGGCCATGGCAGGGACCTTGAAAACGTTTCCCGCCCTGTTTTATGCCTTTTGGATCATGATTGCCATTGCTCTGGGGACCTTTGTTGTTTTTCTTCCCCATACCATCCTGTGGGGATTGCGGGAGCTGTTGTCAAAAAAAAGGAGGGACCGGAAATGAAAAATAGACTCAAACGCTTTACTCCGGTCCAGCGTCTGTTTCATTCTCTTTTAATGATATCGTTTCTGGTTCTGGGTGCCACAGGGCTTTCCCGGCTCTACATCGCCTCCGGGTGGGGCAGATGGCTTGCAGACGTGTTTGGCGGATACACAAGCGCACTTGTGGTTCATAGATATGCGGGTTTCTTTATGATCTGCGGATTTGCAGTCCATGGGCTGTATCTGGTAACAAAAATAAATGCCAGGAATATTGTCGGTCCGGATTCCCTGCTGCCCAGGGCAAAGGATATCACCGATTTTTTTGCCCATGTCGGCTGGTTTTTCGGGTTGAGGGGCCTGCCCCGGTTCGATCGGTGGGGCTATTGGGAGAAATTTGATTATTGGGCTGTCTTCTGGGGGATGGTGATCATCGGCATCACCGGGCTGATGATGGCATTTCCCATGATCGCCACGCAATACATGCCGGGGTGGGGACTGAATCTTGCCCTCTGGGTTCACAGAATCGAGGCCTTCCTGGCCATGGCCCATGTCTTTGTCATTCATTTCTTCATTGCGCATCTGCGGTGTCATAATTTTCCCATGGATCAAACCATGTTTGAAGGCAGTGCGGACCTTGATGCTGTTCAGACTGAAAAACCGTCATGGATTGACCGCTTGAAGCAAAATGGAGAACTCGAACCATTGCTGGTTGCAGAAGCCGGGGCGCCGCAGAAGGCCCTCTTTTATCTGTTCGGATATGCCATGGTAGCCGCAGGCCTGTTTTTGTTGATCGGTGCG
>JAHIVS010000341.1 GCA_018816605.1 Pseudomonadota bacterium | reverse complement strand
TGGGACCTTAACACATTAGCTGCCGGCGCATCCGGCGATTTAAGCTTCAAGGTGACGGTCTCTTCCCTGACCACGGACGGACAGATTGTTCAAAATACGGCTGTCATTCTCAGCAACGAACTTGGCCCGATAATTTCCAACAAGGTCACCAACACGGTGTCCAAGACTTCCGGTCTGCCCTCACTTTCCATCTTAAAGACAGACAGCCCTGATCCGGCTTATGTTAACAACCCCATTACCTATACCATTGCCGTGAGCAATGACGGGACAGCCGTTTTAACCAACGTGGTTATCAAGGACCCCGTGCCTGCCAATACAACTTTTATCAATGCCGATGGGGGGGGAACCCTGACGGGCAGCACTGTCATATGGAATATTCCTTCTCTGGCAGCAGGGGCGACCCATACCGTCAATATGAAGGTTCAGGTCAATGCCAATACCGTGGAAGGAACATTCATCCAAAACGCAGCCGAGGTGATCGCCAGGGAAATCCCCTATCCGACACCCATCACCACCACCACGGTATCGGCCCGAACACCGGGCTAGATCGGTTTTCTCACGGCCGGGATGGACCTGGTCCAAAGCTATCACATCGGTGATACCATTTGCATCCAGGTAAAAGATTTGGACCGGAATGAAGATCCCAACCTCATCGAAAGTGTCAACATCACGCTCGCAGACAATAAAAGCGGAGACAATGAAACCATTACATTGACCGAAACCGGTGCCAGTACGGGAATTTTCCTGGGATGTCTGCCCAGCGCCAGTGAGCCGATGAACACGGGGAACGGAACCATCAGCGTATCCGAGGATTCAGCCCTGACAGCAACCTATACAGACCCCTTTGATGTCTCGCCCGTCTACCAGGATTCCGTCCTGATCGATCCTTTTGGCGTGGTCTTTGATTCAGTCAGTGGTGCGCCCCTGGCAGGCGCTGTCGTGACCTTGCGGATTTCATCCTCTGGCGCACTGGCCCATACGGCCCCGGGATGGCCTGTTGGCCAGCCTGATTCCGTCACCACGGGCCCTAACGGTGCATACGCGTTCCCGCTGATTCCGCCGGGCAGCTATTACTTCGAAGTCACCCCCGTGGCACCTTATACCTTTCCATCCACCGTGGCCACGGCCGACCTGCCGCCCGGATTTGTGATCAAAGTCGGCTCAAGAGGCGAGGTGTTTACCCTCGCGCCACTGGACCCCCCTCTGAATCTCGACCTGCCTGCAGATCCGCCGGCCGGCAGTCTGACGATTACCAAAACCGCCAATAAAAACGAAGCGTCCATTGGTGACGTTGTCTCTTATGCTGTGACCATCAACAACATTGGTATGGCACCGACAACCGCAGTCAAGCTGTATGATACCCTGCCCCATGGGTTTGTTTTAATGAAAAAATCGACCCGGATTGACGGGATTGCCGCCGTTGACCCGCAAAGTGACAACGGCCGCACCCTGATCTGGTCTTTGGGAACCATCCCGGTCAATACCTCCAGAACAATCAGCTACACAGCCATTCTAGGTCCGGACAGCCAAAAAGGCGACGGTAAAAACATCGCCTATGCCGGCGCTAAGACATTGGGCAAAAACATTACCTCCAATATTGCAAGTAAAAAAATAAAAATTACACAAGGCGTATTCACGTCCAGGGGAACCATCATTGGAAAAATATTCATCGACAGCAACGGCGATGGCCTTCAGCAGCATTTGATCGCGGGGAATCAATACCTTGAAAACGGCATCCCCGGTGTCGTCATTTATATGGAAGACGGCACCCGGGTGGAAACTGACCTGGATGGGAAATTTTCAATTTACGGAGTGAGGCCTGGAACTCACGTCCTGCGGGTGGATTGCGATACTCTGCCCGTGGATGTAGAACTGGTCCCGATTTCCAACCGGTTCATGGGCAGCGCGTCTTCCCAGTTTGTCCGCATGGTCCACGGCCAGATCTACAAGGCCAATTTTGCAGCAAAACGTATAAAAATAAAACGGGACAGCATCTTTCAGACACAACCGGCTCAGGATGCTCAACCAATAATACCTGAGCCGCAGAAACCAGAGAAGACAGCGACTGCTATTGATGCAACTTTCGAAGATACGGCAGCAACTGCCCCGCAGGCGGAACTGACCGGCGCACGGACAGACAGCGCAGCACCCCCTGGGCCATCCGTCAGCCTGGAAGAGCAAATCAAGCAGATGACCCCTGATCTGGCCATTCTAAGTCCGCATGATGGCGAGGTCATAACCAGTGGCCATGTGCATATTCTGGTAAAAACGCCTTTAGGGACTCGGCCGGGTCTGCAGGTCAACGGCCAGGCTGTTTCTGAAAAACGCATCGGCCGGACAATCACCTATGAAAAAGGGAAGGTTGCCGTTTTTGAGTATGTGGGGGTTACGCTCAACACTGGCCAAGTCAATACCATTACAGCCGAAGTCAAGGATTCTTTCGGCAATATCCGCGGCCAAAAGAGACTCCAGGTGACGGCCGTGGGAAGTCCCGACCACATCGAAATCCAGCCCCAGCTCAAATCGATTCCGGCTGACGGGCGTGCCAAGACTCGCGTGCGGGTGTCCGTTTTCGATAAAAACGGTCATCTTGTCCCCACTGAGGCCATGGTCACCATTGCCACCACTGCCGGTGAAATCCTGGAAAAAGATCAGGACCCCATGACCAGCGGGCACCAGATCGAACTTCAAAACGGCTGGACAAACTTCACCATTAAGGCGCCCTTTGAAAGCCGCAAGGCGCAAATCACTGCTGACTATGAAACCTTGAAAGGGACGAGTGAAATCTTTTTTGCACCCCACCTGCGTGACTTGTTTGCCGTGGGATTTGGTGAAATTACCCTGGGTTATGGCCAGAAAAGCGGCAATTTCGGATTTTTAAAAAAAGACGGCGAGTTTGACGAAGGCGCCTTTGCTGATGCCCGGGGGGCGGCCTTTGTCAAGGGTGATATCGGCTGGGGGGTCCTCCTGACAGCGGCCTATGATTCCGGCAAGGAAGAAACCGACGAGTTGTTCCGCACCTCGGATACGGATCTTGCTTCCGAAGGGAAATACCCGATCTACGGTGATGAAAGCCAGCAGGAGTACGAGGCCCTGTCCCGCGAAAAATTCTACGTCCGTCTGGATAAGGACCACTCTTCTGTCTTGTTCGGTGATTACGACACCAATCTGAATGACTCCAGACTGGGCGCCTATTCACGCTCTTTTAACGGGTTTAAGAGTGACATTCAGACCGATCGTTTCAAGCTGCGCTCCTTTGCCACCTACACTGATCAGACCCAGGTGGTTGATATTCTGCCGGCCAAGGGGGTATCCGGGTACTATTACCTCAAGCACACACCAGCTGTTAACGGCAGCGAAAAGGTGGTACTGGAAACCCGCAGCCGCAATCGGACCGATCGAATTTTAAAACGCGAGGTCATGACCCGCTGGACCGATTACGACATCAGCTATGACGACGGCTCGATTTTGTTTAAAGAACCGGTCTCCAGCCGGGACTCAGATTTTAATCCGGTTTACATTGTTGTCAGCTACGAAACCCGGGACAATGGTGAACGATATTACATCTACGGCGGACGCGGCGCTGTCAAGTTGACCGATTGGATGACGCTGGGCGTGACCGACATCGTGGAAGAAAAGGCCGTGGACGACTATCATCTCCTGGGTGGCGATGTTACCTTCACCCTGCCGGCCCAAACCACGATTACGGCTGAATGGGCTCAGACGGATTCGACTTTTGAACTCAATAATGTCTATGAGTTGAAAAACGGTGACGGGTGGTCGCTTGAAATCGGCAGCAAACCGATCCAGGGACTGGATCTGAACGGATATTATCGCAACCTGAGCACATATTATGACAATGCCAGCGCCGTGGACGTGATGCGCGGGACTGAAAAATACGGCCTGAATGTCGATTACCGCCTGCTGCCGGACCTGTTCTTACGGGGCAAATATTTCAACCAAACCGACGTGTTAAACAATGGCAAATACCGTCTGTCGTCTCTGGATGTGGAAAAGAAATTTTCAAAAACAACCGTCACGGTGGGGCTCTCCCATGAAACCTCAACGGATAATTACATCCCGTCAGCCAGTCCTGCCAGCCGGGATCCCTTTGACATCAGTGATGAAACGCCGGAAGAACTGACCGCTGTCAGAGCAAGCATTGAGACCCGTCTCACACCGGATCTGTCAGTAATGGCAGGGCACAAGCAGGATGTTCGGCAAAACCGCTATAACCTGAGCCATGCCGGTTTAACCTATAAGATCGATCCGCTCAGCCGCGCCTACCTTCGCCATGAATACGGCACTTATGATGAGCGCAGAGAAGAGCGCACCCTGATCGGCGTTGAAGCAGACGTTGCCAGAGATACGGTTGAGTACAGTGAGTATCGGCTGGAAAGTGGTGCTGATGGCAGCAGGACCAATCAGGTTCTCGGTCTGCGCAACAAATTTAACCTGACTCAAAGCGTGTCCGGAAACATTGCCGTCGAAAACCTGCACACCCTCAGAGGTGGACAGCGCCAGGCAGAATCTGATGGACTGGCCATATCTACAGGCCTTCAGTACCTGCCCACAGATCACCTGAAACTGACGTCCCGTTTTGAATACAAAAACGAAAAATCCGATCCCGACCTCACCAGTCATCTGGTTGAAGTCGGGATCGGATATAAACTGCATCCAGATTATTCACTTCTGGCCAGAGAACGTTACTACTCAGAAGTCCTGGGTAATCATCAGGGTGAACGAACCCATTCTCGCACAATGCTGGGGCTTGCCTATCGGCCGGTTCATTTCGACCGCTTTAACGCCCTGATGAAAGTTGAGTTCAAAAACGAACTGGATACCATGTCGCAACCGGATGAGGACACCAACGCTTATATCGGATCTATGGAAGGGCACTATCAGGTCAACCGCAGGCTGCAGGTCATGGGCAAATACGCGGGCAAACTGGTTTCGGAAAATAATCTTAAATCCTATACGGATATGGTTTCAGCAAGGTTTATCTATGATTTGACCGATCGCTTCGATATCGGCGCAGAGTACCGGCTCCTGACCAGTCACAATGCCGGTTCCCGTTCGCATGGAGGCAGTTTGGAAGCAGGCTACCGCCTGGTGAAAAACCTGTGGTTATCACTGGGTTATTCTTTTGACGAGTACAGCGCCGATCTAAGCGCTGACAACTACTGGGGCAAAGGACCATATTTGCGTATTCGTTTCAAATTTGATGAAAAAACCTTTTCTCACCGCTGATTCTTTTCGGCGGGCGTCTTTCATGGTGTTGCCGGCGATGTTGTCTTTGGTCCGTCTGGCATCTGGTAAGAAATTTCAGTCGTTTATTCAAAACAATCCAGATTAATTTTTAAATTTAATTTGTGAAGATTTATTTACTTTGTGCCACAATATATATTATCGTGATTTTTTTAAAAGGCCTGGATATTGCATTCATTCCCTTGGTCTTATGGGTTGAAAATTATGCTGGATATGGCAAGTGTTCAGCTCATGGATCAACCCCATTACAACATAAAAAGGAATCCACATGGCTCAAGAATCTTTTCTGAAACCTTT
>JAHIVS010000340.1 GCA_018816605.1 Pseudomonadota bacterium | reverse complement strand
TCTTATAAATTTGACTTCAATGCGACTGCCGATAATCTTACAAGAATGAATGCACTAAAGCACTCGGAATCCTTTGCCAATGCCCATGCATCCATCTCATATGAGAATGTAAAAAACCTTCTGGATTAAAGCAAAAGGACAGGATCTATCGACAATCATATAGAATTTTTGAATATTTTTTTTGACAAAAACTCTCTTCCTCTTTTATTTAACGGATAGCCGAGGACTATCAATCTCATCACCGCATCCCGCAACTGCCGGTCGTGGTCTTTGTCCGGACCAGAATCCGGATCCGGCGGGAAGTCCCGGATCATGGTGTTGAAAAATTCCTCGGTCCATGGGGTATGGATAAGTTTAACCCCTGCATGTCGGGCCTGGCGCCAGAGAATCTTTCCTTTTACCCTGTCCTCCATTCCCATGATTTGGATATCAAGAAATTGGAGCCCCGCAAGGTTCCGGGGCAGCCCCTCAAGCCGCAGTCCGTCCTGGGAGATATTTCGGGTAACACAGGGGACCGGAGGGTGATCTTTAAAAAAAGCCATCAAGGAAACAGGGGAGGGAAGCCTATGTTGGGTCCGCTTCCTATTTCCGGTATTGAGCGCCACGGTTTCATGGGGTTTACCTTTAAGAATGTTTTGGATCAGGGGGGTCACCGTTCGTTTGGGGCCCAATTCCACAAAGGTAAAGCCCCCGTCCCTGTGTATATTTTCGATCATTTCACTGAAGCGAACCGGTTTAACAAGGTGGGTGATGAGCATTTCCCGGATGATATCCGGATTTTTGGGATAGGGGCGGGCCGTGAGATTGGAATAAACCGGCAAAACCGGAGCATGGAAAATCTCACGAGCCAGGTCTATGGCAAATTTCTTTCTGGCCGTTTCCATGAATGGGGAATGAAACGGACCGGAAACCAGCAGTATAAATGCAGAATATCCCTCATCCTGAAGCGTGTACTGGAGATCTTCAAGACGGGTCCTATGTCCGGAAAGGACCAATTGATCGTGTGAATTCCAGGATTCCACGAAAACTTCAGGCAGGGTCTTGATCCGCTCTGCAAGTTCTCTCACCCGATTCCCGGTAACAGCCATCATCGTCCCTGTCCCGGCTGCATCTTCAAGGGCCATGGCAATCCCCCGGGATAGGATCACCTCCAGAAGGGAATGGTCCTGGATGGCTTTGGAGGCCCAAAGCCCCAGCACTTCCCCGAAACTTAAGCCGGCAATAAAATCCGGTTTAAAGCCAAGACGCTGGACAACCCTGAATAATCCGGATGTAAACACTCCTAATGCCGGCTGGGTGTATTGGGTAAAGTGAATCAGGCTTTCAATGAAATGCTTTTCTCCTGCATCCATATGACCAGGAGGAAAAAGAATTTGAGAAATGGGGATCAGCCCCTGATTTTCCATGAGACGGTCCATCCGATCAAGGTCCTGGCGGATGAAAGGAAATTGTTCATATAATTGCCTTCCCATGCCCGGATACTGGGCACCCTGTCCGGAAAATATACCGGCAAGCTTTTGAACGCCGGGGGTGATGCCATGTCTGCGATAAACCCCGGTTGAGTCCTGCCACTTCTCTGGGGTTTCATCCCGGGATGCCAGAAATTGAGCAAATCCATTGAGGGAAACCAGGGCCTCTTCCCTGGTTTCCCATACAAACCCAACCCGGGAAGAAGCTGTGGGGCACTCCTCGTCGGGGGTGGCAAGGTTGGCATAAGACCTATCTCCTTCCGGCGAACAAAGCGCTTCCAAAAGCTGACGATTTTTTTTTTGCAGCAGCTCAGGGCTGGTGGCATGGAAAAATATGGATTTTCTCATGATATATCCCATGGAACTTGTCAAACCGGCTTCAGGTTGTCACCATTGGCAAGTTTGTAAACGGTTCCCCTGCCCCTTGACACCCCCTTGACAAGCGGGATTACCTTGGGCGGTGGGTCTATCCTCCGGTAATCTGTTTTCTGTTTGTTCTTCCGGATGAATCCGTTTTCCCTGAGCCCGATAATGGCCGACAATTGTTCCACGATTAAGGAGATCTG
>JAHIVS010000339.1 GCA_018816605.1 Pseudomonadota bacterium | reverse complement strand
ATCACCAGGGGGGTGGGGATATAGATGTCCGTGAAATTTAAAAACGCTTCCTGATCCGTTGTTTTTACCGCGGTCAGGATCAGATCCAGCTTCTTCTCCCGGGCATGGTCGGCAATCTGGGACCATTTGAGGCCGGGAACCGGAAAAAAGGTCAGACCGGTCTGTTTTTCCACCTCTCGGATCATATCCACGGCAAGCCCCTGGTAGCTGCCGTCGCTGCCAAGAAAACTATAGGGGGCAGAATCCATATCCATGCCGGTCCGGATAACCGGGTGCTGACGGACCCATTCCGTTTCTTCCGAAGTTAACAGATTTTTTTTGGTGTCCATGGAAACCGCTTCCACCGGGAACCATTTTTTTTGGATTTTTTCCTTTTCCTGAACGGTAATGGATTTCAGGGCCCGGTTGATCAGGTCGATCAAGACAGGCCAGTCCCTGCGGACACCAAAGGCCAGGGGAATGGTTTCATCCGAGGCATGGGTCCAGATGTTCAGATTGGACAGGGCCAGTTTTCCGATGGTGTGGGTGGCGACGGCCAGATTGCCGATAACCGCATCCAGCTCCCCTTTGGACAAAGCCGTGAGGGCCTGGCCAAAGGTGGCAAACACGATGGGGGTGATCCGGGTTTTTTCCCGTAAATATCCAAAATGGGAGCTTTCGGCCTGGACACCCACCCGCAACCTCTCCAAATCTTTTATCTGTCGGATCTCATTTCCCTTCCGGGTAACAAAGACCCTGGGGAAACTCAGATAGGGCTCTGAAAACATTAAATATTTTTCTCTCGCCTTTGTCCTCCCGATGCAGGGCAGAATGTCAATTTCTCCCTGTTCGGAGCGGGCAATGGTTTGCTTCCAGGTCAGGTCGGGCACAGGTATTATTTTAATACCGATCCTCTCTTCAATCAGCCGGACATAGTCTGCTGCCGCTCCCTGGTAGTCTCCTTGTTCAGACAAAAACTCAAAGGGGACAAATTCAGGGTCAAATCCCAGGCGTATGTTCGGGTGTGAGGCTATCCAGTCTTTTTCCGCGGCGGTCAGGGTCAGCCTGGCCGGGTCCGTTCCGTACCAGGGGACAAAAACCCCTGATAAATAGGACTGGATGATTTTGTGAAAGAGGGAGCCCGGATCTTTTTTCATCTGGTTCAGGTGAAGATCCACTTTCTGCCTCAGGGAGGTCCCAAATCTGGCAGACAGGGGAAAGGCAAATTTCAGCTGCCGGGGATTGAACACAATGGAAGAGGGCACCAGATCAAATTTTTCCTGTTGCAGAGAACCGAATAGCCGGTTCACAACACCGGCATCTGCCGTTCCTTGCCGGACCGCTTCAAACACCTGTTCATAGGTGTCCTTTTCAATGAATTCACACGAGATCTCAAAGGTTTTCACAAGGGATTGGATGCCTCCTTCGCCCCGGGTGTGGATGCTGTCTTTCATCACGGCAATGGATTTGCCGTCAAGCTCCTGGATGGTTTTGACCGGATTTGTCTCCCGGGTATAGAGAACTCCCCAGTTGATGAGAACGGTTTCATGGGAAAAATCAAATAACAGGGCCCGTTCCTTTGAAAAGGCCACATCCACCATGACATCAATCTCGCCGGTTTTAAGGCGCGCAAGGCACTGATCCCAGCTTCCCCATACATATTGGGATTCCCAGCCTTCTGCCCGGGCAATCTGGGCGAAAATATCCGGGAAAATCCCCACAAGGTTCTGGTGGCTGTCCAAAAAAATTTTGGGCGGATTCTGGTAGGCACCGATGCGAATGGTATCGCCTTTTTTGATCTCAACAGAGGCTGCCTGGGCCAACGGAAACCACGACATGAGAAAAATCCCCAGAAAGTAGATCACATACATGCGAAAAATATGAGGTTTACGCATAATTGAACGATTTGATATCCTAAATGGTTAGCGAATATAAAAATCAAAATCACTCTACCAAAATGCGTGGGATATTAAAATAGTTATTTACCTGGTCATAGGCGAGTTTATCGTCAGCCTTGCCTGATGCCGGGCAGATCATGCAATAAAAGAAATATAGGTCATTCCTGAAATCTGTATATGGCGTATTTCCCGGACGATTTTGGACAGCAGGATCATGCCCAGGTGTTGAATCACTTCTTCATCGGCGGTCATTAAATTGCCCGGCAGGGTCAGGTTGACAATGTCCTTGACACAATTACCAATGATGGCCTCTGTGAAAATTCCCTGTTCATTTCTGATGAACTTGAACAGCACACTGGGGTTTTCCCCCTTGATTCCGGAGATCAGATGCATGAAGGTCTCTTCACAGGCCAGTTCCATGCGTTTGATTTCAGCGTCGGACAGTTTGAGCTGACGGGCCACGCCCTCCAGGGCAGACATGAGATCCGGCAGGGCCATGGGCATTGCTGCCACTGAAAAAGAGGTTTTTTGCCTGGGGGCCAGGCGAATGAGTGCGCTGAGGGCAAAGGCCGTGAATCCGCCCATGGCCACACCGTTTTTCAGCAGAGGAGAGAGGGGAAGGGGCATGAGCTTGGGGAAAAAAATCTCCGATTCCGCAATCATGCCCACGGTAATGGAAACCCCCAGCATAAGGCCGGTCTGGTTGTTGAGT
>JAHIVS010000338.1 GCA_018816605.1 Pseudomonadota bacterium | reverse complement strand
AGGAGACAGCTATAGAATGCGAAAAGAGAAAACTGAATAAATATTATGGCCGGCGGAGCTAAAAATGAATGGTTCGCCGGCCCTTTTTAATACGCATTTTCAAACCAGGCATTTTATGACATTTTCACGCCGCCGCTAACACTATGCAAGGAAGAAAATCGAGAACTTGTACACAACTACACAAATCACTTGACAAACCCAGAGGAGTCTTTTAGTAAACCTGTCTGAATCATTATCAGAGGATAATGAAATTTATTGAGTTCTGA
Organism: Pseudomonadota bacterium; assembly: GCA_018816605.1. The sequence goes on along the minus strand of JAHIVS010000338.1, from coordinate 14,171 downwards.
CTGCAGGGCCCAGAAGGCATTGCAGCATCTATATTAAGATATTAAGCCATGAAGGTTATTCCCCGGCAGGGGATTCCTTGATGGCTTTTTTAGTTTAAGCGGGGCAGCCCGCCTCCACCGGGGATACCGGTAATATGAGATGGAACAGGATTAACACTGCCGATATCCAGCGCATTGATATTTTTAAGGGGCCGGGGTCCTCAATTTACGGCTCAAATGCCATGGGAGGTGTGATCAATATTATCACCCAGAGTCCAAAAAAAACCTTTGAAGGAAAGGTGTCAGCAGGCTATGGATCTTACAATACCCGCAAGGGATCTGTTCGGCTTGCCGGAAAACAGGCCGGTGAAACCGGTTTTTTGGGTCAGATAGCAGCCACAGGACTTAAAAGCGATGGATTTACTCTTTACGGCTGCACCAAACAGCCAATACCGCGACTTCGTGTCGCACTTCAACAAGTCGTTGTGTGGTTCCGTGTAATCTTCATTTTTTTATGATTTGGCAAAAAAAATGAAGAAAGCATAAAAATTATAGCTGGGTAACACCCGGATTTGAACATTATCAAAATTTGATATCCTGTTGAAAAGCCCAAAAGCCTTTTGCAGATGACCAAGTGCTCGATTTCTGTTCTGGATGCCTTTACATAAAGGACATGTTTATTCAAGAATTATTTTTGTTGACCTGTTTGGGTGATTTTCCGGCAGAGGATCACTTTATGCTTGTTTACAAATTTCATATTCACTATATGTTTGCGGTAGGATGGAATTTAAGAATAGAGGTTATAAAATGTCATTAGAAGCTGTTATTGAATACTTTTCGAAATATAATATGGGGAACCGAGTCATGGTGTTGGAAAATTCCACGGCCACAGTGGAAGAGGCTGCCCAGGCCCATGGGGTAGATCCTGATCAGATAGGAAAAACATTGTCATTTAAATTCGACGAGGACCCGATCCTAATTGTCGTTGCCGGCAAAGCCAAGATTGATAATAAAAAGTATAAAGGTTATTTCTCCAAAAAAGCAAAGATGCTCAATAAAGAAGAGGCCCTGGAACATACCGGACATGCAATCGGCGGGGTTTGCCCTTTTGGATTAAAGAAAGCAATGAACGTTTATCTGGATGTATCATTGAAAAAGCACTCGGAGGTTATCCCGGCTGCCGGAGACCGGTATTCTTCAATACGATTGACCCTGGAAGAACTTGAGAAATATTCAAATTGTAAAGAATGGGTGGATGTCTGCAAATATGATTAGTGTTCTGCCGACGTTGGCCAATTAAAGACGGCCAGGGGCTATGGGGCTCCGGAACCTTAAACAAAAACCCAAAGGCAGCGTTGCCTGGACTGTTTTATGGCATATGGGGTATCGAATACGCAGGAGATTTATAATGAAGATCGTTTATGTCAATACAAAACATCAGTGTCGAAGGGTAACGCTTGATGAAGTCGAAAACCGGTTGTGGGTAAAGCCAACCATAAGAGAACGGTTCATTGAGAAAAGAAGGGTTGGTTTTGATTTGGATCAGCTTGAAGCGATAAAAGAAATGCCGGTCATTGCCGAAAAAGTTTCTTCAGATTTTCATGTGGTTTATCTATTAATGGGTTTTAAAGATAAAAGACAAGTGGCAATCGGCGTAGACGAAAAGGGTCTATATGCTGTTACGGCTGCGTTGAAAATAGCCGGGCAAAGAGCCAAAGAGGTTTCAGAGTCTTTGATCTATAAATCTCTCTAAGGTGTTCGGAATTGCCCTGGCATGAAGGGTGATTTCAGGGACTTGAAAAAAGCAGGTTGTCCCGGGCAAAAAAGAACGGTTTAAGGTTGACGAAGTGATTTTCAACTGGTATGACCTCTTACCATAGAAAATTTTTAATGGCGTGAAACTTTAAGGATATCAAATGGATCTTACCATTGAAAAACCGTTAAAACCAGCCCAGTTTGCCGAAAACAAATTACTGGAAGCCATTTTGGACAACACCTACGGGCCCGGGGATGCCCTTCCGGCGGAAAGGGAGCTGGCCCTTTCCCTGGGTGTGACCCGGCCCACCGTCAGGGAAATGCTCCAGCGGCTCTCCACCGAGGGATGGGTAACCATTTCCCACGGCAAGCCCACCCGGGTTAACCATTACCTGGCTTCCGGGGGGCTTCGGGTGCTGAATACCCTGTCCCGGTTCGGAAATCACCTGTCTCCGGATATGATCGCCCATTTACTAGAGGCCCGGACCCTTATTTTTCCGGGGGTGGCCCATCGGGCGGCCATTGCTGACCCAAATGCCATTCTGGCCTTTCTGGATACCCCCATTACCCTTCGGACCGATGCCAATGCGTTTGCCTGCCATGACTGGGGACTGCAGACGCTCATGGTGGACATCACCCGGAATCCTGTCTTAAAAATGATGTTCAATGATTTTGCCCCGGTTTATCATCGGTTGGGGCGGGTGTATTTTATCCAAAAAAAGGCCCGGGAAATGTCCCTGGAATATTATAAATCTTTGATCCTTGCCCTCCGGGCCAAGGACGGTTCGGTCCAGGGGCTTGTGGAACAAACAATGGCAAGGGCCCAGGCATTCTGGAAGGAGATAGGATGAACAGACAAGGGGGGGGCCCCATGGGGGACCGGTATGACCTGGTCATTGTGGGCGGCGGGGTCACCGGCGCCGGTGTGTTCCATGAGGCAATCCTGCGGGGGCTGCGGCCTCTGCTGGTGGAAGCCAATGATTTTGCCTGGGGAACATCGGGCCGCTCTTCCAAGATGGTCCACGGCGGTCTGCGCTACCTTAAGGAGGGAAAGTTTTTGCTGACCCGGTCGGCTGTAAGGGAACGGCAGCGGCTATTGTCTGTCTATCCCGGGCTGGTGGACCCTTTAAATTTTATCATGCCACTCTATGACGGCCATGGTCCCTCCATGGGGGCCATGAAGTTCGGGTTGTCTCTCTACAGCCTCATGGCCGGGGAAAAACAACACCAGATTTTTTCCAGGGCACAGACCCTTGGGATGGTGCCAAAGGTTTGCCGGGAGAATCTTTTATCTGCCGTGGGGTTCAAGGATGCCCAGGTGGATGATGCCAGACTGGTCCTCCGGTTGATTTTCGACGGCTGCGATCGAGGCGGCCAGGCCTTCAATTATACCCGGGCCATGGCCGTTGAACGTAACCGGCAAGGCAAGGTGGTCGGGGTCTGTCTAAAGGATATGGAAACCCATGTGAATGTCCGGGTGCAGACATCTGTGGTGATAAATGCCACGGGCGCCTTTGCCGAAGCCCTCCATCCGTCGCCGGTAAAAGGGTTCCACATCCGGCCCCTGCGGGGCAGCCACCTCATATTTCCCGGAAAACTTTACCCCCTGGACCGGGTGATCAGTTTTATACATCCCAGGGACAAGCGGCCGGTTTTCCTTTTTCCCTGGGAAGGCTGTCTTTTTTTAGGGACAACCGACGTGGACCATGCCGGGGATGTCTCAAAAGAACCCTGTATGACCATGGCGGAAGCCGAGTATCTGATGGCGGGACTGGCTCATATTCTGCCGGATCTTCAGGTGTCCCTGGAAGATTGCATTGCCTCCATTGCCGGGGTAAGGCCGATCCTGAGCAAACGAAAGAAGGCGGCCTCCAAGGAATCCCGGGAGCATGTGGTCTGGAAGGACAAGGGGCTTATCACCGTCACCGGCGGCAAGCTGACCACCTTCCGGCTCCTGGCGGCCGATGCCCTTAAAGCGGCGCAAAAATATCTGCCGGCGTGTTCCAAAAACCTTGCCGACAGCAGGGCAGGGCAGGAATCAAGGCCATTGCCGGGTGGTATTCCGGGCATCAAGGAAGGGGTGTTGTCTGACAGAGAGACCCGGCGCCTTTGGGGCCGGTATGGTGCCAGGGCCAAGGACATGGCTGAAAGTTGCAAAGAGAAGGATTTTTCTTCCATTGCCGCCACCCGGACATTGTGGGCTGAGCTTTGCCATGGTGCCCGAAACGAGCAGATCCGGCATCTGTCCGATCTGCTGCTCCGGCGGGTACGCATCGGCCTTTTCCTGCCCAATGGCGGCATGGACCTTATGGACGAGATCCAGGCAAGGCTTCGGCCTTTTCTTGCTTGGGACGATGAAAAATGGACCCGGGAGAAAAAGGCATATGAACGCGTGTGGCAAAATGCCTATGCGCCGCCCGGGCGGAAAAAACAATTGGATTAGGGAGGGTCATGGAAACAAAAACAATTCTGGCAATTGACAGCGGGACCCAGAGCCTTCGTGCCCTTCTTTTTGCAGAAGACGGGACCCTTCTGGCCCGGGACCAGCAGTCCTATTCCCCCTATTACAGCCTGCATCCGGGCTGGGCCGAGCAGGACCCGGACATCTACTGGAACAGCCTGGCGGCCGCCTGCAACTGCCTGAAAAAAAAACAGCCCCTGGCTTTTGCCGCCATTGCCGGGGTGGGGGTGGCCTCCCAGCGGGCAAGCCTGATCAATGTGGACAAAGAAGGCAGGGTGCTTCGGCCGGCCATCATCTGGCTGGACCAGAGAGCCGCCCGGCCGGTATTCGGGGCAAAGGGAGTGTTGAATTTCGGGCTCAGGCTTACCGGGCTTGAAAAAAAACTTATGGACATCCAGTCCCAGGGAAAAGGCAACTGGATCATCCAGAACCAGCCGGAAATCTGGGAAAAAACCCATAAATACCTCCAGGTATCCGGTTTCTTAAACCATCGGCTCACAGGAGAGTTTGCCGACTCTGTCGCCAGCCAGATCGGGCATCTGCCCTTTGATTATAAGCGTCAGAAATGGGCGGGCAGATGGACCCTGCCAAACCGGCTGTTTCCCGTTGAAATTGAAAAGCTGCCCACCCTAATAGCACCCGGGCAGCTGATCGGCCAGGTGACGGCTTCAGCAGGAGAACTGACGGGCCTGAGGTCCGGGATACCGGTGATTGCCTGCGGTTCCGACAAGGGATGCGAAACCCTGGGTGCCGGCGTCACCAACCAGAAAATGGTCTCTTTAAGCTTTGGCACCACGGCAACGGTCCAGACCACCTCCCAAAAATATTTTGAGGCCATCCGGTTCATGCCGCCCTATCCATCCCCGGTACCGGGATGTTACAACCCGGAAGTCGAGATCTTCCGGGGGTTCTGGATGATCTCCTGGTTTAAGCAGGAGTTTGCCCACAAGGAAGTGGCAGAGGCCCAAAAATTGGGGATTGATGCCGAGGAGGTGCTCAACCGATGCCTTGAACGGACAAGCCCCGGCGCCATGGGCCTTGTGGTCCAGCCCTATTGGGGGCCGGGCCTGGAGCACCCCGATGCCAAGGGTGCCATGATCGGATTCGGGGATGTCCACACCAAGGACCATGTGTACCGGGCCGTGATTGAGGGCCTGGGGTTTGCCCTTTACGAAGGCATGGAAAAGATTGAAAAAAAAGGAGGCGTCTGTGTTGAAAAGGCGGCGGTTTCCGGCGGTGCATCCCAGAGTGATGAGATCTGCAAAATCACGGCCGATATTTTTAACCTGCCCATGGTAAAGGGACAGACCCATGAAACCACCGGATTGGGGGCTGCTATTATCACGGCCGTGGGTGTGGGGCTTTATCCCGGGATTGATGAGGCGGTTGCCCAAATGGTCCGGGTAAAAACCGTTTTTGAACCAGACCCCAAAAATGTCCTTCTCTACCGGCAATTGTACCAAAAGGTCTACCAGGGAATGTACAAGGCCCTGGCCCCTTTATACGCCCAGATTCAGAAAATTACAGGATACCCGAAAAGATGAAACAAAATCGACAAGATACCGGCTTATCACCCCTTTGGATTGAAACACCGCCCCAGAAAAATTCCTTTCGTTCCATCCTGAAATGGGGAGACAAGGATGCCTTTAAAAATCCCAGCAAGGGGTTTCTGCAGGTGATACAACAGACCCTGAACCTGACAGATGCCGATTTTCAGACCATGGAAAAGGATGGGAACCAGATTGTGGAAGCAGCCATGCCCGTTCATCTGTCAGAGACAGATCTAGCGTCCATGGAAAAGATTGTGGGCAAGGAAAATATCTCCGTTGCCACCTATGATCGTCTCAAATATACCAAGGGAAAGGCCATGGAAGATATCATGGAGCTTCGCCAGGGGCTGGTAAAAGATATTTGTGACATTGTGGTTCATCCCCGTCACAAACAGGATGTTGGGGAGATTGTCAGCCTTTGCCACCATCAGAAGATTCCCGTCCACGTTTATGGGGGCGGCAGTTCCGTGACCTTTGGCCTGGACTGTCCCAGGGGCGGTGTGACCCTGGTGATGTCCACCCATATGAACCGGCTGGTTTCCTTTAATGAAACCAACCAGACCGTCACGGTGGAGCCGGGGATGATGGGCCCTTTCTACGAGGACCTGCTCAACCATGCGCCCCAGAAGCTGTCCGCCCAAAAAGCATACACAGGAGGCCATTTCCCCCAGAGCTTTGAGTTTTCTTCCGTGGGCGGGTGGGTGGTGACCCTGGGATCGGGCCAGGCATCCTCCCTGTACGGAGATGCTGCCGACCTGGTGATCAGCCAGGAATATGTCACCCCAAGGGGGGAGTTTAAAACCCTTGAATACCCGGCTACGGCCACAGGGCCCAAGCTCAATGACATCATGAAGGGAAGCGAGGGCTGTTTTGGGGTTCTGGTATCCGTGACCCTGCGGGTCTTTGAATATCTGCCCGAAAATAACCGGCAATTTGCCTTTATGTTCCCGTCCTTTGAATCGGCCGTGGCGGCAGGGCGGCAGATCAGCCAGGGACGGTTCGGCATGCCGGCTATTTTACGGATCTCCGATGGGGAAGAGACCGATGTGGCAATGCAGATGTATGGACTGGAAGGGGGCATACTGGACAGGTTCATGGGCTTCAAAGGCATGAAAAAGGGTAAGCGGTGTCTGGTGATGGGCCAGTGCGAGGGGGAAAAGGGATTTGCTGCCAATGTGTTGCGCCGGGTGAAAAAGATCTGCAAAGGAAACAAGGGTTTTTTCCTCACCGGGTATCCCATGCAGAAATGGTACAAGGGGCGGTTTTCCGATCCCTATATGCGGGACGCCCTGAACGACTACGGGATCTTGATCGACACCCTGGAATCTTCGGTCACCTGGGAGAATCTCCACCATCTGCATACAGCGGTGCGGAAAGTGGTCAAGGCCAATCCCCGGACCATCTGCATGACCCATGCCTCCCATTTTTATGCCCAGGGCACCAATCTGTATTTTATCTTCATCACCAAAATGCCGGAACTTGAAGCATTTAAAGCCTATCAACAGTCCATCATCGACAGTATTGAGGCGGCAGGCGGGTCCCTGAGCCACCACCACGGGGTAGGGCGGATGATGGCCCCCTGGATGGAGCGTCACCTGGGACAACAACAGATGGAAGTGCTTCGGGCCATCAAGGCCCACCTGGATCCCAACAGAATAATGAACCCCGGCGGCCTGGGGCTGTAGGTCCTAGGCTAGAAGCTGCCGGGAAAAGGGTTGAACAATTTTTTTTCAATCTGATTTTGTGCTGCCAGCCGGGCCAGGTTCTGCTGGAGAGTATCCAGGCAGGCGGCAATGGTTTCTCCCCAATCCGTTATGTCCGGGTTTTCCCGGACGATTTCAAAAAAGGCCTGGACCACATCCGGGTCAAACCGGGTGCCCACTCCCTTTTTAAGGGCGGTGAGTGCTGCGGCCGGATCCTTTTTGGGGATGTGGGGGCGGCCGGTTATCATGGTTTCAAAGGCATCGCAGACCGTGAGAATCCTTGCACCCAAAGGAATCTGGTCTCCTTTTCTCCCTTCCGGATAGCCCTGGCCGTTGAACAATTCATGGTGGTGGCGCACCAGGGGCTCAATATCGCCAAAAAAGGTGAGGGGTCTTAGAATGTCCGCCCCCAGGCTGGGATGGTTCCGGAGGGCGGCCATCTCTTTGTCGGACAATTGGCCCAGCCGTTCCAGAAGGTTGTCCTGGGTTCCAATTTTTCCAATGTCATGGAGAATGCCCGCATGGAAGACCTGTTGCACCTGCTTTTCTTCCAGGCCCATTTTCCGGGCCGTCAGCTCGGACAATCGGGCCACCCGCCGGGAGTGACCATGGGTGACCTTGTCCTTGGCCTCAATGGCCAGGGCAAATCCTTCCACAATCTGCCGGTACATCTCCTTCATTTTTTGATCATACCCAAGGGCCTTTTCCAGGGCAATGGCCCCTTGCTCTCCCAGGGCGGTCAGCAATTCCAGTTCATGGGCAGCAAGGGTTCTTTGGCCTGTAAAATAAACAGCCAGAAGTCCTGTATAGGGACCTGTAATGTCAAAAAACATCCCAATGACAGAACGGATCTTTCGTTTGCCCAGGCGCTCCAGGTCGGGAATCCGGGTATCCTCCCTGGCATCTGAAATACAGATGGGGAGATGGCCGTTCTTGTCAAAGATGGTCATCAGGGATACATAGTTTACCCGGGACAGGCTCTGGAAATCAAATCCGTGGAAGATTCGGGTCTCAATGCATTTTTTTTGATCGTTGAGGATCCAGTGGATACAGCCTTTGGCAGACAGGACCTCCACAATGCTTTCCACAATGCAGGCCAGAATTTCAGCAGTTTCCGTGTTGGAATGGATTTTTTTGCTGATCTTGGCCAAAAGTTTGAAAGAGGATTGATAGAAAGTTTCCGGAGGGCTGTGGGGGTCGGTGCCGGGGTCTGGAAGGGGAAAGATCGTCATTTTGTGTATGGGTTCCTAATTGAAAAAATTCATCCAGATCTGGTTATAGGTGCGGTAAATCCTTTTCTGCATGCGGTCCACTGCATCCAGGGACTGCATCAATGCCCCGCGCTGGTCCTGGTTTAGTGTTGAAACATCCATGCAATGAATTGGCAAGTTCTTTTTTCCCTGACCGCTTAAATGGGTTTCGAACTTTAATCGGATCAGATGCCGGAATGCCCCGGCATATTCATGATATTCCTCTTCCGGCAGCACCTGTTCTTCTCCAAGGAGGTGAAGCCGTTTGAGGGTGGAGGGAACTTGTATTCTGTGGTTTGCGGCCAGAATCCTCGCCCCGTTGATCAAATGGGCCAGGCCATTGGTTTTGAGGTTAAAACAGGCCGTGGTTTTACCCTTTCTCTGGGTTCTGATCCGGCCAAACAGGGTTTTGGGGGATGCAGATAACCGGTCGTCCCGGGCCAGAAAATGGCTCACGCTGGGATTCTGATCAAACAGGTTAAAGACCCTGGACTGGATAATCCTGGCCAGGCGCATATCCCCGTAAACTGCCCTGAAATCCATGAGGATGGTCAGCTGCCGGACGGCTTCGGGTGCACTTGATCCCACCCATTGCTCCAGGGCTGCCAGCCATCCCCCCAGGGAACGACGCCAAACCGGGTTGGTGGCCATGACATTGCCGGTACATCGTCTGAAGCCGAATCGATCCAAATTCTGCACGATCCGTTCGGCCAGGGCCCAAAAATAACGGTCTGTCTTTTTGGCAGTTTCACCAGCAGTGTCGGCATAAATCAGGGCATTGTCCTGGTCTGTCCTGACCACCTGTTCCTGCCGGGCGTCGGAGCCCATGCTGATCCAGCAAAAAGGACAGGGCGGTGTAAGATTGTCCGAGGCTTCCAGGGCGGCCATGGCCTCTTGGATGATCTGGCAGGTGACCTGTTCGTTGAGAAATGAGACCATCTCCATGACGGTCTCAAGGTCTGCCCTCCGATGGTCCGGGCCGGTCAGAAGGGCCCGGGTGAGTTCGTCCAGTCTCAATCCCCATTGTTCCAGATTCCGGGTGAACCCGGGCAAAGCAATGCCCGCGGCAATCTCGGAAAATTGGGTGAAAACAAGGGGCTGTTTTGCCAGGGCTGCTTGGAATCGGGGGATGGTATTTTTCTGGGGCATATCCTTAAGATATTGCTGAATCAAATCGTTAAGAGAAGGCCATGTGTTTTTGCCCATAACCAATCAATAAAATGAATTAATGGTAGGACAGACGACCTGTTTTTGTCAATGGAGAAAATCCAGGTATTCTTAACTTGCACTCCTTTTCGGAACATGCTAGTAGTAAAGACAGCGTTTATGGTAAACATGACATTGACTTTTTGTTTGAGAAAAATGGTTTTAAGGCCCTTGGCAAATCGGCCGGATAGTCAGACAAAAAACAGACCCCCGGGCGAATGCTATTTTTCCGGGACACAGGAGTATCCTTTGAACAAGACTCTGGTTCTTTCTGCAACCCTTGAAAATCTCGAGCCCCTCATTGCACATGCCCGCAGTTTTGCCACGGACAATGGGATGGACCCCAAGCTGGTGTATCAGGTTGAGTTGTCTTTGGAGGAGGTTCTGGTCAACGTCATCAGTTATGCCTACCCCCAAGGATCCCAAGGCAATGTGGCGGTGAACTGCTCATGGGAGGTCTGCCAGGGGTTGACCATCGAGGTGGTGGATTACGGGGATGCCTTTGATCCCCTTGCAAAACCGGATCCTGATACGAGTCTTTCCCTGGACGAACGGAGTATCGGCGGTCTGGGTATCTTTTTGACCAAAAAAATGATGGACAAAGTGACCTATGATCGCTGCCAGGGGAAAAATATTCTCACCATGATCAAGCACTGCCAGGTCCCTTAAAAGGCAACCCGTAAAAGGTTAACGCGTTTTCGCCATCTGGGGGGATCGGTTTTGTGCCGGGCAATTGTGTGCAAAAATAATTCCAGCTTAAATTGTTTTTTTGCAGTGCAGTTTATTTGGATATGGTCCGACATAGAGTGAATAAGCAAAAAATAGTGTTCCGGTGTTTTTAAACCCCATAAAAGATCCATGAAATGCATATTTTATGAGCATCTGATTGTTAAGACACTTAATTATGAATACTAGATCCGATGTCATGGCCAGAAGCAATTTTAAAAGAGGGATGTGCATTTTTTTGCTGTTTATCCTCTTTGTGCTCCTCTTTTTCCAAACGCCCTGTTCTTCCAGAGAGGCATTAGGCCGCCCGATAAAGGACCTTGGGGCGGTGACACTCCGGCTTAAGTGGAAACATCAGTTTCAGTTTGCCGGCTATTACGCGGCATTGGAAAAGGGTTTCTACCGAAAAGCCGGGCTGGATGTAAAAATTCTGGAAGCAGAAGAGGGCCTGGAATCCGTGGCCCAGGTTATGAAGGGGGAAGCGGATTTCGGTGTTGCCATGTCCGATTTGATTCTCCACAGGGCCAAAGGTCAGCCCGTTGTTGCCCTGGCCTCCATTTTTCAGCATTCTCCCCTGATCATACTCACATCCAAAACCAGCAAGATTGAAAACATACATGGGCTTAAGGGGAAACGCATTGCCCTGGAAGGGCATGCCGCTGAACTTTTGGCATATTTGGAATCCGAGGAGTTGCCCCTGGAACACTTGGAAATAGTGCCCCATGGGTTCAGTGTCTCTAAACTCATTTCAGGTGAGGCGGATGCCATATCTGCATATTCAACCGATGAGCCCTTTGTGCTTTTAAACCAAGGAATCCAATACAACGCATTCTCGCCCCTTGCCGGCGGGATTGATTTTTATGATATGAAAAGTTGAAAATGATAGCTCCCGATTTCTCCCTTGACGGCTTTGTCTATTCCCCCCATCCGGAAAGCGATTCCACCTGGGTGAAATGGGTGGTTGGCGCCATGGCCGGGACCGGTTTGCTGGTGGGGATTTCAGCTTTGTTTCTCTTGTTTTTCAACAAAAAACTGAAGGCTGAAATTGGCGAGCGTAAAAAAATACAGGCAGCACTAAAGGACAGCCAAGAGAAATACAAGGCCATGTTCAACAATGCCCAGGTGGCCCTTTTCAGAAATGGAATCGTTGATGGTAAATTGCTTGAAATAAATGAACGATATGCGAAAATGGCCGGATATGAAACCATTGGGGAGTGCAGGGCAGAATTTAACGCAGCCGATGCCTGGGCGGATATCAGTGGACGCAAAAAATTGTTGGAGATACTGGCAAAAAAAGGGTTTGTTCTTGATTACGAAACACAAATTGTTCGCAGAGATGGGACCTTAATCTGGATAAGTTTTTCGGAAACAATTTTTCCTGATCAAGGATACCTGGAAGGATCAATCGTTGACATCACCCATCGTAAGCGGGCCGAAGCCTCCCTTAGGGAGAGTCAGGCAACCTTGAAAGCCGCTCTGGAAAGTATGACAGATGCTGTATTCATTTCCGATGGCCAGGGGCAATTTGTTGAATTCAACGAAGCCTTTGCAACCTTTCATCGGTTCGGGAAAAAAGACGCGTGCTTTAAGCGCCTAGAAGCGTACGCTGATATTCTTGAGGTCTTTCTGGCGGACGGCACACCGGCACCCATTGAAATGTGGGCGGTTTCCAGAGCATTGGGGGGTGAAACAGCCATAAACTCCGAGTACACCTTACGCCGAAAAGACACGGGAGAAAGTTGGGTCGGCCGTTACAACTTTGCGCCCATTCGTGACAAGGAGGGGATGATTGTTGGCTCTGTCGTTGTGGGTCGGGATATCACCGACCAAAAGCGGGCGGCCGAAGAAAGAGAAAAAGCTACAAAGGTGTCGTTGCGGTTGAAAGTGAACCCGGTAAAGGGACCCGGTTTAATGTGTTTCTGCCGGTAACCTCAAAAAGAGAAATTAAAACAGCAAAAGAAAAGGTTGGCGCAACAAAATCGGGCAATGGGCGTATTTTGTTTGTGGATGATGAGGAAGCCATCGTCAAACTGGGCGTTCGTATTCTCCAGCGACTGGGGTATGCGGTCACGGGTGAAACAAGCAGTATCAACGCCATGGAATTGTTCAAATCAGCCCCGGATAGCTTTGACCTCGTCATTACAGACATGACCATGCCCCTGCTGGTCGGGACCCAGCTTGCCCAAAAAATACTGGAAATCCGCCAGGAGATACCCATCCTGATTTGTACGGGATTCAGCGAGCAGCTGGACACGGAAACCGCAGCATCATGTGGGATAAAAGGATATATCAACAAACCCATTTTAAGGGATGAATTGTCTTCTAAAGTTCGGGAGCTTCTGGATCTGAACCCCATGTGACCGGCAATAGGTATTGACCTTTCCCCTGGGGGCATATAGAATTTCACAAATGAAATCATGAAATTTTAATCTTGTATTGAATCGATATTTTGATCAGGGGGGAGGGCAAAATGGAAAAAGATATCAATGAAGAATACCAGGAACGGACAGAACGACGCTATGTGGCTGAAGGGGAAATGAAAGCGGTCTTCTCACGGTTGGGAGATCAGATTGCCAAGGATCAGGGCTATGAAGATCTGCATGGAATGGATGCAGTTTTTCGGTATCTTATTGATAAGTATAAATGGCTTCCCCATCAGGTGAGAAGTCTTTCCATTGAGGATTTGTCATTGCTTTTTGATGATTATGATTCACAGAAGAAAAAAGATTCTGAAGGATAGAAAACTGTAATGGAAATTTCTCAGATCATCAGTCCGGACGGACATATCCATTCGATTCACACCAGAGAAAAGGACAGCACGGGTTTAACGGCCGACTTTTTGTTCCCCTGTGTATCCGATTATATTTGCGGTGCCATCAGGGAGGGCAAGCCCTTCTTTTTCTCAGGGCGAAGCGGAAATGCCCAGATCGGCATCAAGACCGATGAATTGTCTCCGGGAAAATTACCCCGGATAGACACCTCTGATATCTTTCTGGAGGGCCAGATCCAGAATCTGAATCCCCTGCTGGAAAATGCCCTGGACCTGTTTAAAAAAGGAGATGAGATCGGACGGCTGGTGGTTATGGATCCTGAGTTGAGAATTCAGGATGTCCGCCATTATCTTCACAAACGGCTCTTTGTGGGGCGAAGGGTCGGGAAGGGCTATTACGAGGGGTTTGAAATCTGCCAGGAAAAGGATCCTTTAACCGGTCAGACCTGCGACTATATCAGTGTGGGTCTTGAACCCTATCAATATTGTTTTGAGCCGGCCGCCATCAATCCATCCTCCATCAATGCCGTGATCAAAAAGGGCAGAAGCGCCCTGAACAGCATCCGGTCCAGAATGTCTCTGGACCTTCAAAACACCTTTTTAAACCCCGGACAATTGTTTGTGGGAGCCATTAAGATTTCCCTGGGGGATATATACGGTATCATTGATGCCGTGGCTGAACCTGAACAAGGAAAAATCGAGCACCTGCCCGCCCGGGTACTGGATCCCTTCCGGACATTCCGGGACCGCCAGGTGGAACTTTATAATTTT
>JAHIVS010000038.1 GCA_018816605.1 Pseudomonadota bacterium | reverse complement strand
GACCTGTTCAGACCGGACATGCCCGGTCTGACTGTCATAGGTCAGCATCTTGAAAACCGTGTAGAGATAGTCATCAAAGTCTTCAAATTTAGGCCGTTGTCCTGTGTGGACAATATCTTCAAGGACCAGAGGATGAATACCAAAATGATGTCCGATTTTTTCCAGCAGACCGATATCATGGAGGCCAATGACATTAATCCAGGTCACCCTGGGCGCATCCTTGAACGGGAAGGATGCTTCAATGGATTCAAGCTCCCGTTCTGTCAGATGGTCCTGATCATAGTCCATCAGGGAGATCCGGGTATGATCCATTTTCCGGTCTCCCACATGGACCAGTGTCCCCGGTGCAGTCCCGGCTTTCTTGGTTGAGCGTTTGATAAATCTTGACATTGATTCTCCTTATGGTTGTGCAAAACTACTTCGGGCCATTGGGGATGGAATAGAGGATGTGGTTTTTATTGACCAGGATTGTCTCCAATTTGATCTGGGGATCAAGGTTCCTTTCATAAAGGGTTGCATTGAAGATGGTTAAAAAGTTTTCCTGGTAATCACCGACCAGATCACTTAACCGATCATATCCGTTTCCTCTGTTAATGTTGACCTCTCCGTTTATCTGGGTTCCATCCACAAGTTTTATATGGATGCTGCGGCTTTCTACGGTGTTCATGGCGGCACCTCCTTATTATTGGATTGAAATCAAGGTGTGTATATACTTATACTAGGATAGAATGGGAATGGAAAATGTCAATAAAAGATTGATTTTAAATCACCTCTTTAGGGTATAGACGAGTCAAGGCTTGCGATCAGCCAGTTTTGGAATGCGGTGATATTGTGGGCGTGCTTGTTCGAGGCGGGCCGGGAAAAATAATAATTGCCTGTTTGGATGGGAGTTAAGCCAAAGGGGGCCACAAGACGGCCTGAGGCGAGTTCGTCCCGGATGAGAAACAGATCTCCCAGGGCCACCCCTAACCCGGCCGTCGCTGCCTGTAGGGCGGCATCATCCACTTCAAAAATCTGGCCCCTTTCCAGGGCCAGGCCATTTAGACCCACCTGGTCTGCCCAGGCGGCCCATTCCCTTAAGTCCGGGGTGTTGTGCAACAGCATCTGCCCCTTGATCTCTTCTGGTTTTTGTAAGGGGAGGTTTGCCGCGCAAAATTTTGGGGAACAAACCGGGATGAGTTTTTCTGTCAGAATTTTTTCCCGAATGATGCCCGGTGTCTCCTGCCCCAGATGGGTGATGCCGGCATCAAAGTTTTCATGGCCAAAATTCACATTCTCCCCCGAGGTGGTCAGTCGCACCTGGATATCCGGGTGCAGGGCCTGGAATTGGTGGAGTCTGGGGATGAGCCAGCGGATGGCAAAGGTGGGGTGGACCTTGAGGCTGAAATCCTGCTGCTGGTTTTTTAATGAGTCCACGGCATCTGCAATTGTTTTAAAGGCCCGGGTTAAGGGGGAGACCAGTAGCATTCCCTGATCGGTCAGTGTGAGATTCTTGTGGCTGCGGTGGAAGAGGATTACCGTGAGTTGGGTCTCGAGCTGTTTGATCTGGC
Source organism: Pseudomonadota bacterium (assembly GCA_018816605.1). Next base: position 1,251 of record JAHIVS010000038.1, on the reverse strand, counting down.
GGCTCACCGCTCCCTGGGTCACACAAAGCTCCCTGGCTGCCAGGGTAAAGCTTAAATGGCGCGCTGCCGCTTCAAAGGCCTTAAGCCCATTCAAGGAGGGCAGGTTGTGGTATTTTCTTTCTTGCATGAGTTTTCTTGATCCATCTTATGTGTTAAAATCGTTTGACGGCATCTATTAATACTGGTTTAAATTAAAAAAGCAAGCCTGGGGTTGTCGGACATTCAAGCCCGGGGATTCCCCGGAGATGCACCCTATAAATTTCATGAAGAGAACCTGAAAAAAATAAGGAAAAAAAATATGAAAGCAAAAGAGTTGATTAATCTTGAAGATAAGTTCGGGGCAAAAAATTATAAACCCCTGGATGTGGTTTTAACCCGGGGAAAAGGCATCTGGGTATGGGATGTTGAGGGCAATAAATATCTGGACTGCCTGTCTGCCTATTCAGCCGTTAACCAGGGACATTGTCACCCGAAAATTCGCCAGGCCATGATGGACCAGGCAGACAAACTGACCCTTACCTCCCGGGCATTTCGAAATGATCAGCTGCCGCTTTTATATGAGGAACTGTGCAAACTCACCGATTCCCATAAAATGCTTCCCATGAATTCCGGTGCAGAAGCCGTGGAGACGGTGATTAAATGTGCCAGAAAATGGGGATATGAATCCAAGGGCGTGGCCGAAAACCAGGCGGAGATTATTGTGTGTAATGATAATTTCCATGGCCGAACCCTGTCTATTATCGGGTTCAGCACCGATGAGAATGCCAGGCAGAATTTTGGTCCCTTTACACCGGGGTTTAAAACCATTCCCTTTGGGGATGCAAAGGCTTTGGAACAGGCCATCGGCCCAAATACAGTGGCATTCATGGTGGAGCCCATCCAGGGGGAAGCCGGGGTGATTATTCCGCCCAAGGGATATTTACAGCAGGTCCGCAAGATCTGTACCCAAAAGAATGTGTTGTTGATTCTGGACGAGATCCAGACAGGCTTGGGGCGGACGGGGAAACTTTTAGCCGAAGAACACGAGGGAATCCAGGCTGATTTGACCCTGATCGGCAAGGCCCTGTCCGGCGGTTTTTATCCGGTATCGGCGGTTTTGTCCACCGCAGAGGTGCTGGGACTTCTCCAGCCGGGTCAGCACGGCAGTACATTCGGCGGCAACCCCCTGGCCTGTGCCGTGGCAAGGGCGGCCCTCAAGGTGCTGGTGGAAGAAAATATGATTGAAAATGCCGAAAAACAAGGTGCCTATTT
>JAHIVS010000337.1 GCA_018816605.1 Pseudomonadota bacterium | reverse complement strand
ATGAAAATTTTTTTCAGCCATTATTGCCTCCTCCTGATAAATGAAAAAGGGTTGTTCCGATCTTCAAGATTGGTTTGCAAAAAATTCACCTTGTTTGAAACAGGCGGTTACACCACAATTTTGAATTCAAAATCAACAAGAGACAGCTTACTGGAGGGGGGTTGACAAGGTCTGGCAGGTTTTGTGAAACCACTGAACTTTAAGGTGGCACCTGTTTTGATCTGGTAAGATCGGCCTGAAAACCGTTAACTCATGGTTTTCATTCAAAAAACAAAGCATCTCCATTTTTTATTAATACGCTCTATTCCACAATAGTTTTTCAAAAAATGCGGTAAATGGCAACAATTATTTAAAAAAACAATGCCTATTTTGATATTCGTAAGGGATAAAATTAATTGAAAAATATATGTAGACTATTCTACACGCCCCTGTTGAATAGTCTACATTTCTCTGAACCCATGCCTGGCCCCCTTGCCTGTTTCTGCTCCAGAGGGCATATAAAAATCCCATTAAAAATTAAGCGGTTAGGATATTTTTGTCTCCCTGTCCATGGGGTGGCACGGGATTTGAAGTTCTTCCCGGCAATTGTCATTTTTATATCAACAAAGGAAAACTATCGTGAGAAAACTTAAGTTTTTTATTCTGACAGGGGCAGCTCTGTTTTGGGCTTTTGGGACGGTCACGGCCAAAGACACCATTATTGAAAAGGACACCATCATTGAAAAAGAAAATAGGGACGTATCCATTCAGCGGGCTGTTTTCAAGGTTCAAAACCTGACCTGCGGGGCCTGTTTCACCAAGATCAATGATGGACTTGCCCCCTTGGAAGGATTTTCAGGAATGGGAGCCAATCTATTTCGGAACCTGGTTGCCGTGGATTTTGTCAGCCCCTTGTCTGCCGACCAGATCAAAGCCGCCATTACAAAGAAAGGATACCCCGCCACCCTGGAATCGGTTGAGCCCATCATGGAAAAAGAGTCCTTTGCCTATTTAAACAGGAACCAGAAGGGACCGGGTTCCGGCGGCTGTTGCAGTGGAGGCAATGATCCTCTGCCGGGCTGTTCTCTGCCGGGCGGTGCTCAACTTCCCCCGGTCACAACCAACTAAACAAAGCGGAGCAAACAGATGAAAAAAATAATACCTTTATCCCTATTCTCATTTATCCTGGCCAGCCTTTTCCTGTCGGGGCTTGTCCTGTCAGGACTTTTGGGGGCCGGATCCACGGCCCATGCCTTTTTCGGGGGAAAGTTTAAATCACTGACCCCGGAAAACAACCGGATTTCCATCCCCCTTTCACAAATTTCCGACGGCCAGGCCCATTATTTTACCACCCCATCCGAAAAAGGGGTGAAGGTGGAATTTTTTGTGGTCAAAAGCCTTGACGGAATTGTCCGGGCAGCAGTGGACGCATGTGATGTCTGCTATCGGTCGGGCAAAGGCTATTCCCAGGAAGGGGATGTCATGGTCTGCGGCAACTGCGGGATGCGCTTTTCCACGGATAGAATCAATGAGGTCAAGGGCGGGTGCAACCCTGCTCCCCTGACACGGACCATTGAGGGCGACAATCTTGTGATTTCCATGGCCGATATCAATGCCAATGCCTGGCTGTGCGAGTTTAAAAAATAAGGAAAGATAAAATGACCTGGAATCCGGAAACATACAGGGAAAAACGGGAAAAAGTGCTGGGGATTCGCACCAGAGGCATCTCCTTTGGCAGTATTTGCGCCATTGTGTCTCTGGTCATCCTTTTGGGATTTGCCGCGGTCAGTGTGCCGACAGCGATTTCCTATCTGTCGACCCGACACCTGGACGATGCCATTTACAAGCTGGACAAGAATAGCGCATGGGAAGGTCCTATCATGGAACAGCTCCGGCAAACGGACGGGGTCAGGGCCACAGAAAAGGATACCCATGGTACCCGGCTGGTGGTGACCTTTGACCGACGGAGAGTTGACCCGGATGCCCTGGAAATATTATTCAGGCAAAAAAATTTGGCACCCGCCCTGCTGAACCGGGTCAGCCATCGCCAGCGGCAATCCACCCTGAAATCGGAAAAGGAATCGAATGAAACTTTATAATATTTCCCTGGGCAACATCCGTCGGCGCAAGGGCAAGATGCTCTTTCTCGCCCTGGGCCTGATCATTGGTATTTCCACCATCGTGACCCTGCTGGCCATCACCGAAACCATGACCGCAGAGATCGAAGAGCGCCTCAACCAGTTCGGGGCCAATATCATCATGGT
>JAHIVS010000336.1 GCA_018816605.1 Pseudomonadota bacterium | reverse complement strand
TTTGTTTGGTACAATGCGCTATACCTGGCTGAGGTCTTGACAAGATTCGATTTTTTGAAAAAACATGAAATGATACAGGAGATTATTGATTGGATCGAATCTTTGCAAGATGAAAATGGAAGATTCAAACCCACTTCAATACATCAGAGACGCAACAATGCGACCCTTCGTTGAGATTAAAACGTGAATGAAAGACCGGATATCGAAAAATGGACGCCGGGGAAGGAGACCTTTTCTTCCCCGGCTTGGGTTTTACGGCACGTCAAGCCAAATTTTTTATGTGTAGTATTCAGGTGCTTGTTTAAATTGCTTCCAGGCGACCGGATCATGGCCGGTAACGATGGTGACGTCCTGGGCACCCTTTAAAAAACGCATACGCTCCACGGACCGTACGGTTTGCTCTGCGTTCCACATCAGGCCGGGAAGGGTTCCGTTTTGCAGGTTATCACCGGTGTAGCAGGCATCGGCGGCAAAGAACATGGGTCCGGCGTCTGGAAGATTGACCAGAACCGACTGATGCCCCGGCGTATGTCCCGGCGTAAAATAGATTTGGATACTGCCGTCATTGAACAGATCAAATTTGTCGTCGGTCCAACCGTTGAGAATAAACCAGTCCACATCCTTGTCAAAATCTTTTCGGATATAGGCTCCCTTCATATAAGGATCGGGCACATAGGCAAAATGAAGTTCATCCCGTTGCACAATATAACGGGCATTGGGAAAATGCCCCACACCGCCGGCATGATCCAGGTGCAGGTGGGAAAGGATCACATAATCGATGTCTTCGGCTGAGCAGCCGGCTTTTTTAATGGCGTTAACGCACCATTGATCTTCGGTCATGACCGGGTCGTAGGCCGCCAACACATCCCCCCAATGGGCCTGTTTCTCATCGATGATTTCAAATGCGCAGCCGGTATCAAACAAAACCTTTCCCTTGGGATGGTCGATCAACAGAAAAGGGACAGGAACAACAAAGGCCTCTCCAACACCCTCATTGGCCGTAAAAAAATGTTTTTGACTTTTCAGAACGCCAGCTTCGAACAAATAAAGTTTCATTTAATTTTTTCCTTTTTTGAGATTATTAAACCTGATTATCATGAATAAACGGCCTGATCGTTAGCGACGGGCCGTTTTCTGCCACCTGTTCTCCAAGTTTTCCCTAAATTCCGGGGCGGCGATGCTGATGAGCGATTTCGCCCGTTCCCCAACTGTTTTCCCCCTCAAATGAGCGATTCCGTACTCGGTGATGATATAATCCACATCGTTACGGGAGGTAGACACGGCCTGGCCGGGCGCAAGGCTTGCCACAATACGGGAGACTTTTCCTCCGGCGGCAGTGCTGGGCATGGCAATGATACTTCTTCCGCCCTTTGACCGCCGGCTCCCCCGGACAAAATCCACCTGACCGCCCACGCCGCTGAACTGCATAAATCCAAGTGTGTCGGCGGCAACCTGCCCCATCAGATCCACCGAAATTGCTGAATTGATGGATACCATGTTGTCGTTTTGGGCAATAATAAACGGGTCGTTTGTGTAATCCACCGGATGGCATTCAATCACTGAATTATTGTCCATCCAGTCATAAAATTTCCGGGTGCCCATGGCAAAGGTAATGATGATTTTTGAATTGTGCAGATTTTTGCGGCGGCCAGTGATAACCCCCTTTTCAGCCAAATGCATGACACCGTCGGAAATCATCTCTGAATGGATGCCCAGATCTTTTTTGCCGTCAAGAAAAGACAAGGTGGCATCTGGAATCGCACCAATGCCAAGCTGCAGACAATCGCCATCCCGAATTAATTGTGCCGCATGGGAGCCGATTGCCTGTTCCAGATCCCCGATTACCGGAGGTTTCATTTCGATGATGGGTCTGCTGCTTGGGATAAAATAATCAATCTGACTAACATGAAGACTACCATTACCAAAGGTTCTGGGCATGTGCGGGGTGACTTCTGCGATAACTTTTTTGGCACTTAAGGCTGCCTGGCGGGTGTAATCCACCGAAACACCCAGGGAAACATTGCCGGCCCTATCCGGGGGTGAAACCGTTATCATGGCCACATCCACGGGCAATACCTTGTCCCGGAACAGCCAGGGAATCTCCGAGAAAAAACAAGGGGTATAGTCTGCCCGGCCCTCGGCAATTGCCTCGCGGGTGTTGCCGCCGGCAAAAAGGGAATTGTGGCGGAAAGAACCGGCAAATTCGGGTTGACAATAAACGCTTTCCCCCATGGAGACCATGTGAACAATCTCCACCCCCTCCAGATCTTTTGCCCGCTGAACCAAAGCGGCCAGCAGCGCTTCAGGAGAACCGCAGGCGTGGGCCGCCACTATCCGATCCCCCGAACATACCATGGCTGCGGCCTTCTCCACACTGATTTGTCTGGACTCATAGTGTAGCTTCCAATTCATATTTTTATGCTCCTTTCAAATATGACAACCGTTAAATAGGAGCTGTTCAGAATCGATGCCGCACAGCTGTTTTGCCACAGCCTTTTTCCTGTCCATATTCACCTGCCGGGAAATCATGATGCGCTGGGCCTGGGGAGAACCGGCTCCGTGCATGGATTCGGTCAGGTATCCCACGGCTGCCGTGCCCATGGTGATATTTTCAATGAGTCTTAGAATTTTCATCCTGTCCTCGGTGGAGACCGAGGCATCGGCCATAAAATATTTTTTCACCCATTTGCCCACGGCTTCCGACCTGAAGTCCTCCTCCGAGGGAAGTGTCACCATGAGGCCGCCGGCAATATCCTGGGCAAGCCGGGCAATTTCATAGGGAAACCGGGTAACATTCTGTTTGCAGACATTGGCCAAAAGGGTGTTCACAAGCCATGTTCCGCTGGGTTCGGCATGTCCTTCTGCGGCACAGGCAATGGATCCGCAGAACAAGGTTTCATTGAGATGATTCATCTCAATGAGTTTATCCTTCACATGGGAGGCCTTGCTGGTGCCGTTGTATTCGGCCACCACCTGGGCGGCCCCGATGAGAACATCACCGACTCCGGCTTTACACGCATAACTCTGACGGTGGTATGACGCAAACTGCTCCACCAGCTGTCCGGTAAATTCGTACTCCCTGAGCATAAAGATACGCTCCCTCGGTACAAACACCCGGTCAAAAACCACCAAAGCCTCATGCCCGCCATAACATCTGTTTCCCCTGTCTATCTGCCCTGGTTCCATTTTGCGCCGATCACAGGATTGCCGGCCCATAATATAGGTGATCCCCTCACTGTCACTGGGGATGGCAAAGGAGACGGCATAATCCGAATCTTCCTTTCGCATGGTAATGGTGGGCATCACAATAACTTCGTGTGAATTTACAGCGCCGGTCTGGTGGGCCTTGGCACCGGTAACAATAATGCCGTCGGCCGATTCCTCCACAACATGAAGAAACATATCCGGATCCGGCTGTTTATGGGGCGGTAGAGATCGGTCACCCTTGGGATCTGTCATGGCACCGTCACAGGTAAGGTCATTTTCCTGAACATAGCCTAAATATTTCAAAAAGTTTTCATTGTAACTTGTGCCATGGGCCGCATCAATGTCAAAGGTGGTCATGGACAGGGCATTCAGCGAATCCATGCCGACACAGCGCTGAAAGCAGCAGCCCGTAAGCGATCCCAGAAGCCGTCCCATTTTTGTCTTTTTCACCAGATCCTCTGTGTTCTGGTGGATGTGACAAAATCGATTAACGGTCTTGCCGGTAAGGTGGGATGTGGCGGTCATGAGCGCTGCATATTCGGGTTTGTGTGCTAGCTCATAGGTGAGGGCCACAGCATTCATGGATGGCCGGATGATCGGATCATCCACAACATTTTCCAGCTTTTTCCCAAACTGATAAACATTCAGATTCAATTTTCTCAGACTCTCTTCATATTGCTTTGCTGTCATCAGCATGATGGTGATCTCCTTGTTCTCAATTAGAGCGATGGTTATGGTCATATCGATTTCGCCTTCCATTCGATAATTTGCAAAAAAGGTGCCCAGCCAATATATGCTGGAAACCATTGGTGGCAGAACAAAGAGATGACAAAGGATTGATTTAGAATTTCAGAGGGTTAGAAGGAAGATATCAGAGGAAAATAAAAATACTGCCCAGGATCCAAGCCTGTTGCAGAACTTGATGAAAAAACCCAATTTTGATGCAGCCATGCATCGAATGCTTGAATTTATAGGGCTAACCCCCTATAATAAGGGCAAAATTTAACCATAGATGCAAGCCTGCATCAATGCAAATTTACATCGGCAGACAACTTCAGGAAAGGGGAATCTGGTATCGTTTTGCTTTTCTGACCACCGTAGATTGGTCGACACCCAGAATTCGGGCGGCTTTGCGCGTGCTTTTGTGTTCGTAAAGAACCTGTGTGAGAATCGCCTTTTCATGATTGGCCAGGGCTGCCTTCAGGGATTCATGCTGAAACACAGGATCCGGATATTTTTCAGTAATTTCTTTCATCCCAGAAGGAAGATTGTCCGATGTGATAATTTGACCCGGCGTAACCACCACAACCCTCTCCACAAGATTTTCCAGTTCCCGGACATTACCGGGCCAGGAATAGTTATAAAAGATCTCCATGGCCCCCGAATCGATCTGTTTTTTAAAATCATATTTCTTATTGTATCTATCCAGAAAATGCAGGATAAAACTGACAATGGCTTCTTTGCGCTCCCTTAAAGGCGGCACATGGACCGGCACCACGTTCAACCGAAAAAACAGGTCCTTACGAAACTCTTTTTTGTGTACCATGGCTTCGATGTCCCGATTGGTGGCCGCCAGAATTCTAACATCCACCGTGACCGGCCGACTGCTGCCGATTCGAACGCATTGTTTTTCCTGTACCACCCGCAGCAGTTTTGCCTGGAGTCCCAGGGGCATCTCCCCCATCTCATCAAGAAGCAGGGTTCCCTGGTGGGACATTTCAAACAATCCGGGCTTACCGTTTTTATGGGCACCGGTAAACGCACCCGGCGCATACCCGAACAATTCTGATTCCAGAAGATTTTCGGGTATGGCAGCGCAGCTGATTTTCAAAAATGGTTTGTCTTTCCGTGTACTTCCCGAATGGATAAGATTGGCAACCACTTCCTTTCCCACACCGGATTCCCCCTGGATCAATACCGTTGAATCCACCTGGGCAAGCCGCATGGCCAGATCATAAACATCCCCCATCTTCTTGGATTGAATAATATATCCGCTCCCTGAAACATCTTTCAAGCGTTGAAGCTTTTCCCGGTAGTGGGTTTGAAGGGACTCCATGGTTTTAAGTTCCCGCTGGAGGCGGTGGAGTTCTGTCACATCGCGAACATTGGTTACCACCAGGTGAATATCATCGTTTTCATCGGTTATGGGTGTTCCTGTAACCATGACGGTTTTACCGGTTTTAATTTCCTGAACAATGGATTCTGGTTGCCCGGTGTCAAGCACCCTCAAGGTGACCGACTCATTGAAATATCCCTCATCAACAAGTTCATACATGGTCCTCCCCAGAAGTTCTTCCCGTTTGATGCCGGTAATCCGCTCATAGGCTCTATTTACCCGGATGGTTTTTGCATTGCCGTCGGTGACATAGATACCGTCAAAGGAGGATTCAATAATGGCCGTCAGCTCGCTGGTCAATTTCCGGGTATATTCCAACTCGGTTGAAATCAATTCCAATTCCGAAATATCCTGAAGCACAGCCACCGCGCCCAGGATCTC
>JAHIVS010000335.1 GCA_018816605.1 Pseudomonadota bacterium | reverse complement strand
TAGATCCTGGGTAAAGGTGCCGCCGTCAATGAAGTCCACCAGGGCCTCATCCCAGTTTTCCCGTTCTTTCCAGAATTCATAGATGGCATGGACCCCGATGCCCTCATCCATGAGAAGGATATTGCCTACCCCCAGTACCAATAGTTGTTTCATTTTTTTGTTCCAGCCCCTGCACTTTTAATAAAAATTAAGAGGGGATGCCATGGGCATCCCCTCTTGGGATTTTCAGGACAATTTAAATTATAGCGGTAATTCTACTTTAATTTCTTTGCCAGTGTCTGCGTCCAGCACGTGGACGGCGCAACCCAGTCAGGGGTCGTAGGAGCGGATAAGCCGCCCCACATTCACCGGGTTTTCAACATCAGGGACCGTTACGCCGATCAGGGCTTGTTCAATGGGGCCCCTTTGTCCCATATCATCCATGGGGTTGGCGTTCCAGATGGTGGCAGAGGTGACCTGGTAATTGGAGATGACAGAGTTCTTAATGTCCACATAGTGGAGCAAAGCACCCCGGGGGGCTTCTGTCATGCCGAGGCCTTCTGCGGTTTCCGGAATGGCCATGGGAACAAAGGTTTCCTTGCCGGGCTGGGCCTGGGAGATCCATTCTTCAACCGCTGCCGCCACAAGGGCGGTCTCTTCAGCCCTTGCCACATGACGTCCAAGGGTGGAGAAGCAGGCATCGCCGATATCACGAAGGTTTTTAACTCCCAGTGTTTCCTGACCTTTTTTGGACAGTTCGGGATTGGTGGCCCACATTCTTGCAAGGGGGCCGCCTTCATGGGGTTTGCCGTTGTATCTGGGGGCCTTGATAAAGCTGTAGGCACCGGGTTTGTTGGGATTGGGCAGGGTCTGGCCCTTGGTGGGGTTCAGGCCTGTGGTTGAATCGTCAAACCATGAATATTTTACATATTCCTTGATCATGGCAGGATCAACTTTATAATCCTTTCCGTCGGTGTAGACACCGGATTTCAGAAGGGTATTGCCCTTGTTGTCCAGGGGGAAAACGCCCCAGGAAACCAGGTTCTTATGGCCCACACCTTCCTTGAGCAGATCGCCGTAGGGGCCTGCCAGCAGGTATACAATGGGGACATATTTGTTGAGGATAAATTCTTTTACCTTTTTAAAGCGTACCAGATAGGCATCCAGTGCTTCCCTTGTGGGAATTTCAGTGGCGCCGCCCACAACGATACCCTGAACATGGGGCATTCTTCCGCCCAGAAGGGCCACCATTTCATGGCAGATTCTTCTCATTTCAAGGGCTTCAAGGTATTGCCCGACAGCCACGTCATTGATCTCTTTGGGAACCCGGACATCGTTGTTCTTGTATCTGGGGATAAAAGGAGCCGTTTCCGGACCATTTACATAATCCAGGGCCGCCAGGTGGTAGAAATGCAGGATATGACTCTGGAGGTAATTGGCTCCGAAAATCAGGTTTCTTGCAATTCTTCCGTTGTCTGTCAGTTCAACGCCAAAGGCGTCATCCAGGGCCAGTGCAGATGCCGTGGCATGGGCCGTGGGGCAAACGCCGCAGATTCTCTGGGTAATCTGGGTGGCATCCCGCGGGTCCCGGCCAACCAATATTTGTTCAAAACCGCGGTACATGCCGCCGGATAATTTCGCATCCACGACCACACCGCCCTTAACGGTAACTTCTGCCTTAAGATGCCCCTCAATCCTGGTAACAGGATCAATGCTGATCTTAATCGTCTTCCCGGCTCCGGCCGGTTCAGCCTGTGGTTTACAGCCTGCCATAATAAAACCTCCTTCAGGTTATGAAAATTTTTAGGATTTAAGCGGGTTCATAAAAGGGGGATGTGCCGTCGGGAAATCCGGGCTCAACGCAGCCAATGCAGACAGCATTGTCCACGCACCAGTTCACGCCGCCATTCCATTTTCTCTTATAGCAGTCTGCATAGGTAGTCGGCCCTTTACAGCCGATGTCCATGCGACAGCCTTTGGGATCAGACAATGTGGCAGACAATTCACCGTTGTCATACAGGGCCAGTTTGGGACAATTGTCATGGATATTTTCGCCAAAAAACAAGGTCGGACGACCGGATTCATCCAGTTCGGGGATCCCTTTTTCCAGCAGGTAAACCAGGGAACCGACAATCCAGTCCGGATGGGGGGGACAGCCCGGAATATTGACCACAGGTGTTTTGATGCCTTCAGCCTGGAAGAAATCCATCACACCGGTGGCTCCGGTGACATTGCCCTTGGCAGCCGGAATTCCGCCATATGCAGCGCAGGTACCGATGGCAAGAACAGAGCCGGCTTTGGGGCCGATCTCTTTCATGATATCCACCATGGTGATCTCTTTATGGCCAATTTCTCCAATAATGCAGTATTTCCCGTCTTCTGCCACGGGGATGGCGCCTTCAACCACAATGGAGAATCTGCCTTTGTATTCTTCTGCCACGGCATACAGGTTTTCCATTGCCATTTCGCCTTCACTGGCCATGACAGTCGGGTTGAACTGCAGACTGATGACCTTGAGAAGGATATCGGCAATGGGGGGGGACGTACTATTGAGCAATGTAACCGAACAACCGGTACAGCCCTGTCCCTGGATCCAGAGAACCGGATGTCTTGTCAACCCCTTTTCAAGGGCCAAAATGAGCGCAGGATTAACCATCTGCGAGATACCGATGCCGGCAGCTGTTCCAGTAACGGTTTTCAGAAAGCTCCTCCTGGAAACTCCTGTTTTCTTCTGTTGCGCTTCAGGCAACTGTTGTTCGTCTTTCACGGGCACCTCCTTGATGCTGTTAAAAGTCTAACACTCTGTACACGTTTTACCGCAGAAAATCATGTTTCTTGCGGGTTTGATTTTCGATAGGGCAGTATATAAAGGGATGATACGGCTGTCAATCTTTTGTATAGAAAAATTCAATTAGTATTCACTAATGTATTCAGGAAAAAAATATCCTAGATTCAGGACGGCGGGTGGTTTTCCCTGCAGGCGGGTTGCGAATCCTCCTTGGCCATTTTTAAAAGCTGTTCCACGGTAATGGAGTCAAGGCAGTCAAACATGGCATTGGAAGCCTCTATCCAGACCCACCGGGACAGGCAGTCTCCGGCTCGGTTGCAGATTCCGCAGGAATCTTTCCGGTCTTCGGCACAATCGGTGATCCTCACCTGGCCCTCCAGGGTTCGGACAATCATGCCCACGGTGATATCCTTGGCGGGTTTTGCCAGCATATGGCCTCCGGTTGCACCCCGCTGGCTTTTGATCAAGCCTGCATTTCTGAGCTTAACCGTTAATTGTTCCAGATATTTCAGGGAAATATTCTGACGCTTGGACACATCTCCTAGGGGGACGGGCTTTTCGGCGCCGTATACGCCTATATCCAGCACAAGTCTGGTGCCGTACCGGCTTTTTGTGGTCAGCCTCATAGTGGTGGTTGCAGCCCTTTATTTAAAGAAGAGGAGGCGGCCGCTTTTACCGGCCTGCCTCCTCTTAATATTTTTACACAATGGAAAAATCCCGACGGCTGTTTGGTTTTATTCGTCTTCTTCCTCGGGTTTCAGGTGATCCGGAATTATCAGCATCTTGATGATCAAAGGCTTTAAAAAGGACCATCGGATGCCGATGTCAAATTCTTCCTCAAGGTCACGGATGGCATCCCAGCAGTTATGGCAGGGGGCAATGACAAGCTTGGCACCGGTTGCAAGGATCTGATCTCTCTTGACCTTGAGCCCTGCATTTCTTTGTTTGCGAAAATATCCGATACCATTGAATCCGCCGCCGCCGCCGCAGCAAAAATTATGTTCCTTGTTGGGGGACATGTCGATGAAATAGCCCGGCTCCACGATATAGGAGACAATTTCCCTGGCCGTCTCTCTCAATCCGTGGTTTCTCACATAGTTGCACGAATCCTGCAGCGTAACCGGCTCTTTGATTCGTTTGGCCGGGTCGATTTTCAGCTTTCCGGTGCGCAGGGCTTCTGCCAGCCATTCGATATAATGAATGGACTCCACCGGCGGCCTGCCGCTTTTCCGGCCGGCCCAATAGGGTCCTTCAACAACGGTTGCCCGATGGGCATGGCCGCATTCGGTTCCAATCATCCGCTTGGGCCGCAAACGTTCCATGGCGTCATAGACACTTTCCACCTGCATTTTACAGGCTGCCCAGTCACCGGCAAACATGGCAAGGCTGGTCAGTTCCCAGCCCTTGGACGGCACTGTCCAGTTTTCTCCTGCGATATGAAATAAGATGGCCGCTTCTGCAAGGTCTTCGGGATAATGTTTGGCCTCCCTTGCATTCACCGTGTACATGATATCGGCATCCTCCACATCCACGGGCACGGTCAGGCCGGGATACTCTTCTTCATTCTCCTCTACCATCCATTCAAAGGTCTCGATATAATCTTCGCCGGTGATGTCCATCTGGGCGTTGTACACCCGGTGCATGCCGGCACCGATTTTCATCTCCCAGGGGACAAATCCCTGCTGGTAGCAAAGCCCCCTCAGATATCCGAACATAATGCCGGTATCAATACCGTGGGGGCAATAGGTGCCGCAGCGGTTACAACAGGTGCACTGGGCCCATGCGACTTCCATGGCGTGACGCATGAACGCATTGTCCACCTTTCCCTTTTTCCGGATGATTTCACCCAGGGTGGACTGGATCTTATAGGCGGGCACCTGTTTGGGGTCCCGGCCGTTTGCAAGGTATAAAAAGCAGGAATCGGCACACATGCCGCAGTGGGCACAAATTTCAAGCCAGGTTCTGATGCGGGTTTTACAGGTGTTCTGGATGGTTTTCCATAAAAGATCGGAATCTATTTCCAGGTGCTTCATCTCTTCATAATATTTTTTACCGCTCTGGTCGGCAAGTAGGGTTGTGATCCCTTCTGCCGTATCAACGGGTTTTTTATTGCACAAAGTTCCTTCTGGCATGTTATTCTCCTTAAAAGCTGGTGACCTTAACCTACCAGGTCATTTTTGTTCCTTTGAGTCCGCCGCGTTTTATGCCGAAATCCATTCCCAGCTGGGCACGGGAAGCAAAGAACAAGAATACATGGGACAATTTTGTAAAGGGTATGGCCAGCAGGACCAGTTCTCCCGACAGGATATGGGCATTGAGCCACAGGGAATAATCCCCGATCTGGTACCGGGCCAGCAGGCCTGTGACAAGGGGTGCCAGGGAGAGAAAAAGCACCCCCCAATCCTTTTTGTCGGTCATGATTCTGACTTCCGGAAGGACCAGGCGCCGCAGGATCAGAAACAGCAGGCATCCGATTGCCATCCAGGTTAAACCATCGGCAACCGGGTTGCTGATGGTAAACAGGGAAAATCCCAGTTTTTCCTGTAAAAACACATTGTGACCGATGAGAAACAATGGTACGAAAACCACCCCGATGTGGAAGCCGAAAAATGCAGCCGCCATGACAGGTTGGGTTCTCCATCCATAGGTGCCATAGGGGATCAGCCATTTGTAAATGGATCGAACGGCCCCCTTAAAGCCCATGGCCGGGTATTCTTTATAGGCCACTCTGTCCAGCTGCCAGGAAAGACCGTTAAAATATTGATAGAATCGAACGATCATTCCGATTATACAGACCCCAAGCGAAGCGTAAAATAAGGGCCCTGTTAATACTGCATGCATTATTGCCTCCATATTCCTATTAGATTATAATGTTTAGATTATAATAATAATACGTTTTATTCCCTGAGGATTGCGGGTTCAAACCTTCAATCATCCCTGTCGGTCAGGTAAAGCCAGTAAAGCGGCATGAAAATCAAAATAGCCCCCATCACCAGGTAGGTAATTCCCTTGGTATAGGTCATAAAATCATGAAGCGTAAAAAATTCCATGGTGGTTCTCCTTCACTATTAATGCACTTCTTTATAATCGGGATGTTCATGCAGTATGGGCATCCGGGTTACAATGAATTTGTAAACCACAACCCCCAGGGTCACAATAAACAAGGTGGTGCCGACTTCCATAAAGCTGGGGACATACCGTTCCGCAGACGGCAGGTGCCAGTTAAAGGCGATCACGGAAATATTGAGCCGGTTCAGAACAATGCCCAGGACCGTCCACAGGGAAGCGATGCGGATAAGGGTCAGGTTCTTTTCCCTGGCCCCCACAGAATAAAGAATGGCCGGGAAAAGAACAAATCCGACCAGTTCCACCAGGAACCAGGCGCCCCAGCCCGTGGCCAGATAATGCCAGTTGTTGTCCACGGCGAGTCCGATGATCTTAATACCCACATACCCCATCATCACAAAGGAAGCTGCCTTTCCAAATCCCAGCACCACCCCGTCGGACTCGGCCAGGTGGGTGGCATCCATTTTGTGGTGGAGCCAGCGATGGGCCATACTGCCTTCAAAGATCACCATGGACATGCCGGCAAACATGGAGGAAATAAAGAAATAAACATGCAGATACCCTGAATACCAGAGGGGATGCAGCTTGGAAGGGGCGATCATGAACAAG
>JAHIVS010000334.1 GCA_018816605.1 Pseudomonadota bacterium | reverse complement strand
ATATTGCAGACCCGCCGCATATCTACTGATAAATTTTGCCTGGAGGGTGGAACTTTTCATTTCATAATACCCGCCCGCCAGACAGATCCCGATGATGACCAGGGTCAGAATCGACAGAAAACCAATTGTCCTCCGGGGTTTTCGTGATTTTTCCTTTATTCTTCCAACGGCAAAAGGAGGGGGATCAATTTTAATTTGACCGGGACTCCACCGATAACCGCCCCCGTGCCCAGGGCGTTCAGCCGGATGCTCGACCATGGCAGTCTGCTTTCCCGTATGCGCCCGGATACTAGGCCTGTGGTCGGAAGAAGTGTTCACCTCCGGGCAATTCCCTGAATGGGTCCACAACTCCACCCAGTTGAAGGGGCAATCCGGGGGGCAATCGTCCTTTTCCCAAACTTAAAATGATTCTGTTCCATCTGGTTTATTGCCATATGTTTAATCCGGGACAAAAAAATAGTCACATAGTTCTCAAATGGCTGAAACTATAGTAAGCGGGTTAAGAATTGTCAACGGTTTCAACCTGGCAGCCTCTACGTAAAGATTGAAATATATAAAAAAAATCGAACGACTGCATCAGGGTGGATGTGTCCTAGGCCTCAAAAATACCGATCTGTTTCATGTAATCGGTGATCTCCTGAACAATTTGCCTGATGAATTCAACATTTGACGGAACGATGATAATGGTATCATCCCCGGCCACAGATCCCAACACCTGGTCAAATCCGTGGTCATCAATGAATTTGGCAACGGTATTGGCGGTTCCCGGTCGGGTCTGGATCACAATCTGGTAACCATTGTGTGCAATTTTATTCACCAGACTGTCAAAAAAACCGATATCCCTGAGCCCGGCTTCTGCCGGGCTCAGGGCATAGACCGAATTGCCCTTTCCATCCTGTCCTTTGGTCGCATTGATCTTTTTCAATGCCCGGGAAACAGAGGACTGGGTGGTGCGGACCCCTCTCTCTTTGAGCGCCTGGACCAGCTGGGCCTGGTTCCCGGAAACCCCCTGGGCGAGCAGTCGATTTAATTCATCAGAAATGGTCATGGGATCCATTCAACTTTGTATTTTTATGTAAAAATTCAATATCATTATCATATTTATGCATAATTGCAACCACTATGCGCATTTTATACATAACCACTTGACTATTTCAAGATTTTTCTGCATTAATAGCCCATGATCTAAATTAAAAACCATATAACCATACTTGATAAAGTATAAAGACTGTAGATTAAGGAGTTATTATGTCAAAGGGAAAAGTGGTTCTGGCCTATTCAGGCGGACTGGATACATCGATTATTTTAAAATGGCTGCTGGAACAGGGATATGAAGTCATCGCCTACATGGCCAACATCGGCCAGGATGAAGATTTTGATGTGGCGGAGAAAAAAGCCCTGAAAATCGGCGCGTCCCAGGTGTTTATTGAAGACATGAGAAAAGAGTTTGTCACGGATTATATCTTCCCGGTGTACAAAGCCAATACCGTCTATGAAGGCCGTTACCTTCTGGGCACGGCCATTGCCAGACCCATCATTGCCAAACGCCAGATTGAAATTGCCCAAAAGGTGGGCGCCCAGTTTGTTTCCCACGGGGCAACGGGAAAAGGAAATGACCAGGTACGATTTGAGCTGTCCTATTATTCCTTAAATCCCCAGATCAAGGTGATTGCCCCCTGGAAAAACAAGGAATTCTTAAGTGCCTTTAAAGGCCGGACCGATCTTCTGGCCTATGCGGAAAAACACGGGATTCCCACCAAACAGAGCGCATCCAAGCCCTATAGCGAAGATGACAACCTGCTCCATATTTCCCATGAAGCCGGCATTCTGGAAGATCCGGGTCATATCTGCGATGAGAGCATCTATTCCCGCACGGTCTCTCCGGAAAACGCGCCCAACACCCCCACCCACATTGTTCTTACGTTCAAGGACGGCATTCCGGTAAAGGTGACCAACCTGGAAGACCATACGGTTAAAACCGACGCCCTGGAATTGTTTGAATATTTGAACCAGCTGGGACAGGAAAACGGTATCGGACGGTTGGACATGGTGGAAAATCGCTTCGTGGGCATTAAGTCCCGGGGAGTTTATGAAACACCCGGCGGCACCATCCTCCATGTCGCACACATGGACATTGAGGGAATTGCCATGGACCGGGAGGTGATGCGGATCCGTGACATGCTGGCGGCAAAATATGCGGAATTGGTTTACAACGGATTCTGGTTCAGCCCGGAAATGGAATTTCTCATGGCGGCCATTGACAAGAGCCAGGAGCTGATTGACGGAGAAGTCACTGTCAAGCTTTATAAAGGCGTCGCTTACCCCGTTGCCAGAACCAGTCCGTCCTCCTTGTATGACCAGGATCTGTCCTCAATGGATATTGCCGGCGGATACAACCAGGAAGATGCCGAAGGGTTCATCCGGATCAATGCCATCCGGCTCATGGCCCATAGAAAAATTATTGACAAAAAATAGGTCCATTTCCACCATGAAGCGCATGAAGCCCGGGAAAAAAATGATTTTTTTGTTTCATGCGCTTCATGGTGGATAAACCGTCTGTTAATTGCCAGCAATGGGTTCAACAAATTGGGCTTCGGAATCCCAGGGAAACAAAATCCAGGTATCCTGACTCACCTCTGTCACATGGGCATCCACCAGGGGTTTGCCAGCCGGTTTTGCATAGACCGTTGCAAAAAAGGCCTTGGGAAGCATGTTCCTGACCACCTTTGCCGTGGAACCGGTATCCACCAGATCATCAATAATCAGCAGCCCTTCTCCATCCCCTTCTATCCCTTTGAGGATGGTGGGCGCCCCCTGGTTCTGCCAGTCATAGCTTTTAATACACACCGTATCAATGAGGTGAATCCCAAGCTCCCTTGCGATGATAGCGGCCGGCACCAGCCCCCCCCGGGTGATGGCGACAATCCCCTTCCAGGGAGTTTCCCGGTCATGCAGCCGCCATGACAATGCCTTTGCATCCCTGTGAAGCTGATCCCAGGAAATGGGATAGCTTCTTTT
>JAHIVS010000333.1 GCA_018816605.1 Pseudomonadota bacterium | reverse complement strand
TTAAAATATGCGCAAATTGGCTTTTGGATACTCAACCCGATGCAATCTTCGATGCGAACACTGCGTGGCCGCAGAAGAGGCGCCGGTCAGCACGACAATGGATTTGGACAGGGCTAAACAGGTCATTGTCGAGATGGCCCGGGCAGGTGTTGGCGGAATCAGTTTCTCCGCAGGAGAACCCTTTCTGTATTTTAATGAAATTGCAGCCCTTGTAAAATTGTGCAGCCAACTGGGGATATATACAAGGATTGTTACCAATGGTTTCTGGGCCGCATCCGCCACAGCCGCCGACGCCCTTATTTCAGTGCTCAAAGAAAACGGGCTTCGCCAATTGAGATTGAGTTGTTCCAGGTGGCACCAGAAAAATGTAAACCAGAACAATGTGGTGACTGCCGCACACAGTTGCCAAAAGCATGGGCTGGATTATTTTATTTCATTTGTTACCGATTTTTCCCCGGAAGATGACCTTCTGGAATCATTTTTACGCAGCCAGGAGGTCTTATTTTTCCCTGAACCGGTCATCTATTCAGGCCGTGCCAATGCATTTACACGCAGAAATATCTGCACCGATTACCAGGCGAACTGCTGTGACATGAACCCCTATCTTACCCCGGACCTCGACATGTTTGCCTGTTGCGATGCAGGCAGCCATTTTTCGGAAACCAACTTTTTTTACCTGGGAAACCTGAACACCACTTCCCTGGAACAACTTTTTATAAAAACTGAAACAAACCGGCTGTATACCCTCATCAGAACCATGGGGATCACCCCCATCGCCTCCTTTGCCGGCATGAAGGCCCGGCAGATCATAACCCACGGCAAATGCGAACTCTGCCACAAGCTGTTCAACTCTCCTGAAACCCTGAAAAACCTGGAAAAAAATCTGGTCCGTCTGGAGGCATGGAAGCGATAAAGCGCCACAGAAACGGGGTAAATATTATGTGATACCCATAAAATCCATTCGATCTTTCTTGCCTTTTTCAGTGGGATATTCTATATTTAGTAAGTCGTCCAACATGTCAAAGGGGAAAATTCATGAAAAAATTTCTGTTCATTACGATATTGTTTTTAGGCTGTGCTGGTTCTGTTCTGGGTTCAAATCAGGAAAAGGCCATTGAATCCCTTGAACCGATTGATCTTTCCTTCGGGGTTCAGGAAAAAATATTCAGAGAAAGCATCCCGGTCATTGCTAACCAGTTTATAAGCATTCCCTACGAACTGGGAGGAAATCCCCAGCAATCAGAGACATCTGACAATTCCTATCTTTTCTTTTCCATCTATACCCTGGCAGCCCAGAATGCCGGGTTGTCCTATAAATGCTATCTTCCCATGCAGCACCTGATGTCCAACACCAGGCCGGTGGACAAAAATGATCTGCAAAACGGTGACCTCATCGTCCTTAACAACGATCTTGCCGCCATGATATACTGGATTGATGAATCCGGAAAAATGCATTTTATCTATGCCTCGGAAAAACGCCAGCAGGTTATTACCTTTACCAGCGACAATCCGGTGTTCTCCGTGTATTGGCTTGAAAATTTAAAGGGGTTTTACCGGATATCGGACGCCATGCTGACACCAGAACCCTGAGGCAGGGCAACAAAAGATCATTGTGACGTCTGCCCCTTTTCTTTTGGGGCAGACGGACGGGCTTCATGGATGGTAATCATTATAGCAGACCATACCGGCCTTGGCAGGCCCCAGAGTAAATAGCAGAATTCTTGCACAAATGAAAAGGGCTACTTGCCCATAACCCGGTCTATCACATCTTCAAGCATCCTGATTTTTATTGGTTTGGAGATGTAATCATCCATACCGGATGCCAGGAACTGCTCCCGGTCACCTTTCATGGCGTTGGCAGTGACCGCGATTATGGGGATTTTTTTAATTTTGAATTTTCTTTCCCATTCCCGAATGGCCCTTGCGGCAGCCAGGCCGTCCATCACCGGCATCTGGCCGTCCATGAGAATCATGTCAAATTCGCTCTTTTGACATGCACCCAGTGCCTGCTTACCATTGTTGACGATTGTGACCCCATGCCCCATCTTTCTTAACATATTCGCGGCAACTTTCTGGTTTATCACATTGTCCTCTGCCAATAGTATGCTCAACTGCCCCTGGTATCTTTTCTTCTTCCGCCTGCGATCTTCCACCGTATAACTGGTAATTATCTGCTTTGCAGAATCCTTTAAAGGGGCAGCGGTCTGGCCGAGGACCAGCCTCAGGCAATCAAAAAGAATCGCTTTTTTGACCGGTTTGGTAACAAAGGCTGCAAAACCCACAGCTTCCATCCGCTTGGCATCCCCCCGCTGTCCCATGGAGGTGGCCATTACAAGGAGGGTTTCTTTGAGTGCCGAATCCTCTTTAATCTTTCGCCCCAGGGTTTCCCCCGTCATTTCAGGCATCTGCATGTCCACTATTGCCACTATAAACGGGTCTTTCCGGTTCACAGCATCCTTGAGTTTTGCCATGGCCTGATCTCCGTTTTCCGCTTCTTCAAAACGGCACCCCCAGGATTTTAGATACTCCCTGAAAACCAATCGATTGATGGCAAGGTCATCCACCACAAGAATTTTTTTCCCTTTGATATCTTCGGGGATGACAATCTCTTTTGTGCCGGGTCCGGACTGTTTTTCCAGAACAACCGTGAACCAGAAGGTCGACCCCTCACCTTCCCGGCTTTCAACGCCTATTTCCCCCCCCATCAGCCCTGAAAGCTGTTTTGAAATCGTAAGGCCAAGGCCGGTGCCGCCGTATTTTCGGGTCATGGAGGCATCGGCCTGGGTAAAGGATTTAAACAAAAGGTCCATCCGGTCTTCGGGAATGCCGATTCCCGTATCCGTCACTTTAAAAATAAGGGTCACCGCTGAATCGGTCTCCTGCTGAAGATCCACATCAATGGATACCTCTCCTTTTTCCACAAACTTAATGGCATTTCCCGCAAGATTGATCAGGATCTGACGCAGCCGGCCGGGATCACCTTTCAGGAAACACGGCACCCTGTCATGGATCAGACAGGCGAATTCCACGCCTTTTTCATTGGCCTTCAGGGCCATCAAGTCACTTAGGCTTTCGAGGGTCGGTCTCAGGTCAAAATCAATATTCTCCATGTCGAGCTTTCCCGCCTCGATCTTGGAAAAGTCAAGGATATCATTGAGCAGCAGGAGAAGGGCATCGGCACTCGTTTGTACGGACAATGCAAAATCGTGTTGTTCATCCGTAAGATCGGTGTCCATGAGCATATCGATCATACCGGTTATCCCGTTCATGGGCGTTCGGATTTCGTGGCTCATATTGGCCAGAAATTCCGATTTGGTTTTTACCGCCACCTCTGCAGCCTCTTTTGCGATGCTCAACTTCTCAATCATGGCTTTTTCCGTAGAAAGATCTCTCCAGGCGCAATGGAGGACCGGCCTGCCTTCGGAATTTATCCGTGTCAAAGACACATCAACGGGAAATTCTTCTCCTGTGAGTTTTTTATGGACCCACTCGAAATTATTAAACCCCTTTTCAAAGGCAATGGCGATCATCTCATTTGCTTTTTCAAAGGAGGTTCTGCCGTCCGGCTGCATCTGGGGAGATAACAGGGACGGATGGGTGTTCAGCACTTTAATCTTCTCACCGGCATTTAGCATGCGGACCAATGCACGATTGCAATCGACAAACCGGTCGCCGTCAATTATGGATATGGCAGTAAAGTCATTGTGGTAAACATTGTTGAAATTATCACTGGCTTCCTGAATCCTTTCCTGCATTTTTTTCAGCATGGTAATATCGGTAAGATTTACCACAATATGGGTTATCTGTTCATTGGCAGTTTTAATAATGGCTGCGCTTATAATAACATTGATACGGCTGCCGCCTTTGTTGAATCTTATTGTCTCAAATTGCACGGGGCTGCCTGAGCCCAAAAGCCTCCTGAGGTTCTCATTTGTTATTTTCATCTGATCATCGGGCACAAAGGGAATTTGTTTTCCCTTTAATTCATCCAGGGACCATCCAAAAACTTGGGCAAAGGCCGGGTTCAGATATTCCGGCTCCCCCTTGTTGTTATAGACCACCAGGGGACCGGGAATCGCAAATAATATGGCTTTCAGACGCTCTTGGTCGGCCCTGAGGGAAGCTGCCATCTGCCTGTGCTCGGATTCCGATTGCGTTAAGGCCTGAATTTTTTTCTCCAATTCTTCGCGGGTCGGTTTTTTATCCATATGAAATCTCTTTTATCCCCCCATCAAATTGACCTTTTCCATACACTCTTTTGCACACTGATATATAAGTCTTCGACTTTTTTTCTGGCCCAGGGCGTCTTTCTCAGAAACTTAAGGCTGGATTTCACCGACGGGTCAGTGGTAAAGCAGCGGATTTTAACACGGTCACCCAGCTCCTCCCATCCATAATGGGCAACCAGACTGTCCAGGATCCGGGCCAGGCTCACTCCGTGGAGCGGGTTATTGGCCTGATGTCCACCTGTGGTCATCCCTTGGCCGGCCCCATGTTTTTAAGGACCGCTTTGACCTGGTTGCCGTCGGCAAGTTTTCCAAAATGCTTCATCACTGTTCCCATTGCCTGGATGGGCGTCTTAAACCGGGCAAGGTCGACATTGTCTTGGACCCATTGTTCAATCTCCCGGGAAGTTGCCATTTGCGGAAGATAACAATTGAGTAGTTCCAGATAGTCTGAAGATGTTTGCTTCTTGAACTCAAGCACGGTCTTTTCCGATTTGATGAATGTCCGGATGATATTCATCAGGTCGTCATCGGTGATTTCCTCTGGTTTCTTAACCCGGGTGGTTTTTTTCCCGCTCTCCAGGGTCATGGATACGGTAAGGCTGGGAAAGGATCCCATGATAAGCCGCATGGTATCCCGGACAAGGAGATCCTTTTGGAGCATGGCGCCCTTCATGTCCTGGCGGATCTTGTCATAGAGACTAATCCCCATGGACGGGTCCCATCCGTATGTATTGCTGGTCTCTGGCATTTGCACTCTCTCTCCTTTTAGAATCATTTTCATTGCAACCGTCTTATTGTGTCATCATATCACATTGAAAAAGTCTGCGCCACAGAGTTGAGCGTTGAATGACCTGATTTTTGGGCCGTGTCAAAACCCATTGGACAAGACAGGTTCCATTCAAATCTTGACAATACCGCCATTACCATTAAAATGCACATCACCTGCCGGATTTTTGTTCGGTGATGGGGAGAGGTGGCCGAGTGGCTGAAGGCCCTGCTCTCGAAAAGCAGTATCCCGGCGAAACCGGGATCGTGGGTTCGAATCCCACCCTCTCCGCCAGACAAAGATCCGGGTTTATGCCTGACCCGATATGATGTTTCCCGGGCACAAGCGATAGTTTTACCCACAACCCGGCCGGTCAATGGGGGGCCATCGCCCTGGATAATCTTGGAATTCCAAGTTCAAAGTGGAAGTAATGAAACTTGCCTTTGCGCGAATTAATTTTCGTTCGAATTATCCTTTCCAATAGTTTTGATAGCCTTAACGATCTCAACCTTTGGTTGCTTGTTATGACGCCATCATTTACGCAGGGCCTGAAGAAGATCCTGGGATGGGGTACCATCTTGGGCCAGTCCGGCCTGGATCTGAAACTGTCTGATCGCGGCTCTGGTGGCACCCCCCAAATTCCCGTCGATTTCTCCAGCATAAAAACCTTTTTCCTGCAATTTTGTCTGCAGCTCAATCTTGTCCTCGATATCGAGCGAACCGGGAGGTTTCGGCCAGGAGCCCACTAAACCGCCCGCTCCTGCCAGCCGGTCGGCAAGAAGCCCCACGGCAAGGGCATAGAAATCAGAATTGTTATAGCGTTTCAGGACGAAAAAATTCTTCATCATTAGAAAGGCCGGCCCTCGT
>JAHIVS010000332.1 GCA_018816605.1 Pseudomonadota bacterium | reverse complement strand
GTCGTGTAAGACCACCTGACCGGAAGTTTCAAAGCCTGCCATTTCTATCATTTCTTTAATTTCTTCCTCTGTGGCACCGTCAAAAACCGGCGTTGCCGTATGAACACCCCTTCGATACATGGAAGCAAATTTAATCAGTTCATCATCGGACATGGCATCTATCTTGTTGGCAAGAACATCTTCTGCCAGGTCGGCTTTCTGTTTTTTGGTCAAAGAAAAAATGGTTCTCATTTTTTCCCTTAGCTGTTCAAGTTTTGCCTGTTCCAAAAGCTCATTGATCTGCTGCCCCAGCCCAAAGGCTGCATGCCCCAGATGGATTTCAAGAATCTGTCCGACATTCATACGGGAGGGAACGCCCAGGGGATTGAGCACCATGTCAACCGGCCGACCATCTGAAAAATAGGGAAGATCTTCAACTCTCAATATCCTTGAAACAACCCCTTTGTTTCCATGACGTCCTGCCATTTTATCCCCAACCGAAAGTACGCGCAACATGGCCACACTTATTTTGATCAATTTTAGCACGCCGGGGGGAAGGTCATCTCCTTTTTCAAATCTGGAAACCTGACGGTTGAAACGCTCTCTGGCAATCTTAATTTGATTCTGGGCATGTTCCAATATTATCTGAACTTTTTCGGTCAACACGGGATCACTTACAGCAACGTTCACCAATATGGAAACCGGGATGCTTTTAAAGGCATCTGCCTTTACTTTGGCCCCTTCCTTAATGAAAACCTTCCCGTTTTTCTCCAGACCTGCAAGAATTTGCTGACCATCAAGGATGGATTCCACTTTTTCCCTGGCAACCTCGGAGATTATTTTAATCTCGTCATCCCTGTCTTTTTCAAGACGCTCTATCTCTTGATCTTCAATCAAACGGGTTCTGTCATCCTTGGAAAGCCCTCTTCGGGAAAAGACCTTGGCATCAATAACCTTTCCCTTTACACCCGGAGGAACACAAAGGGAGGTGTCTTTTACATCACCAGCCTTTTCGCCGAAAATGGCCCGAAGCAATTTTTCTTCAGGTGAAAGCTGGGTCTCGCCTTTTGGGGTAATCTTGCCCACAAGGATATCTCCGGACTGAACTTCTGCGCCCAATCGGATAATGCCGCTTTCATCCAGGTTTTTAAGTGCCTCTTCGCCTACATTGGGGATATCCCGGGTAATTTCTTCCTTGCCCAGTTTTGTATCCCTTGCAAGAACTTCAAATTCCTCGACATGCACTGAGGTGTATACCCCATCCTTGACAAGCCGCTCACTGACCAGAATGGAATCCTCGTAATTGTATCCATCCCAGGGCATGAAGGCTACGGTAACATTTTTACCCAGGGCGAGTTCGCCCATTTCAGTGGACGGTCCATCGGCAATAACCTGGCCTTTTTTAACCACTTCTCCTTTTTCAACAATGGGTCTGTGGTTGAAACAGGTATTCTGGTTAGACCGAACAAATTTAGTACAACTATAAATGGACACCGCTTTTTCAAAACTGCCGCTTTCGTTGTCTTCATTCCGGACCACAATCCGTTTGGAATCAACCTCCACAACAACGCCATCGTATTCGGAAACGATGGTAACGCCGGAATCCCTGGCCACAACACTTTCCATACCCGTTCCCACCAGAGGGGCCTCACTCTGGATCAAGGGTACGGCCTGGCGCTGCATGTTGGATCCCATCAAGGCCCTGTTGGCATCGTCGTTTTCCAGAAAGGGAATCAGAGCGGCGGATACCGATACCAGCTGGTTGGGAGAAACGTCCATAAATTTGATGTCTTTGTTTTCAATCATCTCAAACTCACCCCCCACACGGGCTGATACAAGGGGATTGATGAAGTTTCCGTTCACATCCAGCGGCGCATTGGCCTGACCGATGGGCAATTCTTTTTCTTCAAAAGCACTTAAATGCCTGATTTTCTTGGATACATTTCCATTGTCCGCAATCCTGAAAGGGGTTTCAATGAAACCAAAATCATTCACCCGTGCATAGGTACACAAGGAGACAATCAATCCGATATTGGGGCCTTCAGGGGTTTCAATGGGGCAAATTCTTCCGTAATGGGACGGGTGGACATCCCTGACCTCAAAACCGGCTCGCTCCCGGGTAAGTCCCCCTGGCCCAAGGGCAGAAAGCCGTCTTTTATGGGTTGTCTCGGACAAGGGATTTGTCTGGTCCATGAACTGTGACAGCTGGGAAGTACCGAAAAACTCCCTCACCACTGCAGAAACCGGCTTTGGATTGATCAGGTCGTGGGGCATCATGGCGTCCACTTCCTGCATGCTCATCTTTTCCTTAATGGCCCTTTCCATACGAACCAGGCCGATCCTGTAATGATTTTCGAGCAGTTCCCCGACAGCCCGGACGCGCCGGTTGCCAAGGTGATCAATATCATCCACCTGGCCCTGGGTATCCTTTAGTTCAATAAGGGTGGCGGCCGTCAGGAGCACATCCTCCCGTCTGAGCGTTTTTACATCAATCTTGGTGTTCACGCCAAGACGATGGTTCATTTTGAGCCGGCCAACCTTGGACAGATCATAGTAGGCCTGGCGAAAAAACAAATGATCTATGAAATCCTGGGCAACCTCAACCGTTGCCGGATTACCGGGCCTCAGGCGCCGATAGATATCCATGAGTGCCTCTTCCTTGGATTCTGTTTTGTCGGTCACCAGGGTTTTTCGCATGGAATCTGAACTTCTGGCCTCCACATACAGAATGTGAAAGTCACTTATCCCATTGTCTTCCATAAGCTCAAAGGTATCTTCAGCAATCAGATCCCCTGCCTTAAAAATAATCTCATTTGTTCTGGGATCTATAATACTATTGGCAAACCCTTTATTGATGAGATCTTCGTTGGAAATCGGGATAAAATCCAATCCTTCATCCGCGAGTTGCTTAAGTGCCCTTTTGGTGAAAATCCTGCCGGACTTGACAACAACCTCTCCGGTTGCCGGAGATTTGATATCAAAACTGGCCCGTTGCCTGACAAGGTTATCGGCAACAAATTCTTTGAAAAACGAACCGTTTTTCTTGACAATATGTTCTTTCTGGTAAAAGAAATCCAGAATATCTTCACTGGTATAGCCGAAAGACTTAAACAGAATTGAAACAGGAAATTTCCTTCTGCGGTCAATGCGGATGTTGACGATATCCTTGGCATCGATTTCCATATCTATCCAGGAACCGCGAACAGGAATAACCCTTGCATTATAAATTATCTTACCGGTTGAATAGTTTTTACCTTTGTCGTGGTCAAAAAACACACCGGACGACCGATGAAGCTGGCTTACGACTGCTCTTTCAGTCCCGTTAATGATAAAGGTCCCCCGGGGAGTCATCAATGGAATAGTGCCGAAATAGATCTCCTGCTCTTTGATATCACGGATAGCGGAAACATCGGTTTCTTTATCCCGATCATAGACGACCAGACGAACCCGTATGTTAACTGGAATGTCATAGGTCATCCCACGACTGATGCACTCTTTCATGGAATGCTTTGACTCACCAAAAGAATAGGAAACATATTCCAATGATGATGTGTCGGTAAAATCCTTGATCGGGAATACCGATTTAAATACAGAATGAAGTCCTTTTTCCTCCCGATCCTGGGGAAGGATATCCCTTTGGAGAAAACTCTCAAAAGAATTGCGCTGCATTCCGATCAAATCAGGAATATCAATTATCTTTCTTTTATTGCCAAACTCTTTTCTATTACGCTTATTCGTCAAAAGACTTCCGGTCATGATATCTCCCGTGTGAGTTTTTCCAACCGTAAAAGCGGAGACAGGGCAGCATTGCCTTGTCCCCGCATATAGTTAATACACGTTCTTTATCGTGCAAATCAGCTATGCAAAACTATTTTACAGAAACTTGTGCGCCTGCGCCTTCAAGTTGTTCTTTGATCTTGTCTGCTTCTGCTTTGGGAATGCCCTCTTTTATGGCTTTGGGGGCTTCTTCAACCAAGGCTTTGGCTTCTTTCAGACCAAGACCTGTAATCGCTCTTACTTCTTTGATAACATTGATCTTCTTGTCACCAATGGTTTCAAGAATAACATTAAATTCAGTCTGCTCTTCTTCAGCAGCCCCAGCATCACCGGCACCCGGCATGGCAGCTGCAAAGGCAACAGGTGCTGCTGCACTGACACCAAATTTTTCTTCAAGCTCTTTTACAAGCTCTGAAAGATCAAGAACGCTCATATTTGCTATAAATTCAATAACATCATTTTTTGTGATATCGGCCATTTTTTTCTCCTAATTGACACTTTCTAAAATGTAATTTTAAATAATAAATTGGTTTGGTTTGGTTACGCTGCTTCTTTTTGATCTTTAATTGCATTCAGCACGTTGACAAAAGCTCTTGGGACGCCGGATATAACGGTGACAAATGAAGTCGGAACCGCATTAAGCGTGCGAACAAGTTTTGCAAGAAGCTCTTCTTTGGACGGCATTTTTGCCAATAGAGAAATTTCTTCTGCACTGAGAAGTTTACCCGAAAGAGCACCGGCTTTAATTTCTAGCTTGTCATTATCCTTTGCAAAATCCACCAGTATTTTTGCCGGAGCTACCGGATCTGTTGCAGAAATAACAATCGCGTTGGGCCCCTTGTACAGGTGCTTCATCAGCTCGGAATCAGAACCTTGGCAAGCCCTGGTCAAAAGCGTGTTCTTGACGACCTCTATCTGAACGCCCGCTTCCCTCAGTTTTGCCCGTAGCTCTGTCATCTTCAATACGTCCAGACCCTTATAGTCTACAAGTATTGTGATTTCAGCGCCTGCCAGTTGCGTGGAAAGTCTTTCGACCACCTCTTTTTTTTGAGAAATATTCAGCAATTTACATACACCTCCTTCCATTAATAAAATTTTACGAAGGTGCCAACTAGACCAAAACAAAAATCTATTTTCTATCTCGGCAGGCCGGCAAATCCGATTATGCATCATAAAGACGCACCTACTGTCTGGGACAGGTATTTAAAATACGTATCAGGTCAATAAGTATTTTATTTTATCAACTATTTTATCAACATAGGGTCAACTTTAATGCCAGGACCCATTGTTGAAGAAATGGTAATTGTTTTAACGTATACACCCTTGCTTGAAGCAGGTCTCAGGGCCAGAATCTTGTCCAGAAATGCTTTGACATTTTCTGCAAGTTTTTCTGCTCCAAAGGAAATTTTTCCCACAGGTACATGGACGATACCGGCTTTTTCAACCCGGAAATCAATCTTTCCGGCTTTGAGCTCTTCTATCGCCTTGGCAAGCTCAAAAGTTACGGTACCGGTTTTGGCATTCGGCATCAACCCTCTGGGTCCGAGAACCCTGCCGAGTTTACCCACAGCGCCCATCATGTCAGGTGTGGCAATGGCTTTATCAAATCCGAACCAGCCTTCTTTAATTTTTTCCAGGACCTCGTCGGTGGCTATGAAATCTGCACCAGCATCAAGGGCTTCTTTTTCCTTTTCACCCTTGGCAAATACAAGTACCTTTACTTCCTTACCCAGTCCATTGGGAAGCACGACAGTCCCACGAACCATCTGATCGGCATGCCGCGGATCAACGCCCAATCTCACGGCCACATCAACAGTCTCATCAAATTTGACATAGCTTGAAGATACCGCAAGTTCCAAGGCGTCCAGTGGACCGTACTGGGTAGTTCTATCGACCTTTTGTTGTGCTTCTATTTGTTTTTTACTCCGCTTTGGCATTTTTCATCACTCTTTTACTTAAAGTTAAACTACTTCTATCCCCATACTTCTTGCGGTGCCTGCAATAATCTTCACAGCGGCATCTATATCTGAGGCGTTTAGATCTTCTTTTTTTAGCTCTGCAATGGCCAGAACCTGATCCTGGGTGACCTTTCCAACCTTGTTCCGGTTTGGCTCACTGGATCCTTTTGTTAATTTTGCTGCAGCCAATAACAATCTGGATGCAGGTGGCGTTTTGGTAATAAAGCTGAACGATCTATCCTGATATACGGTGATGACAACGGGAATGATAGACCCTGCATCATTGGCCGTCCTAGCGTTAAAAGCCTTACAAAAATCCATGATATTGACCCCATGCTGACCCAGGGCAGGTCCGATTGGAGGCGACGGGTTGGCTTTTCCTGCTGGAACCTGAA
Organism: Pseudomonadota bacterium; assembly: GCA_018816605.1. The sequence goes on along the minus strand of JAHIVS010000332.1, from coordinate 362 downwards.
GCTTTATTTGTGTCATTACTTTTTTTGCCATTTTAAATACTCCTGAAACTCGCTATTATAAAACCCAATTAGATTTTGGAAACCTGTATAAAATTCAGCTCAACCGGTGTTGCCCTTCCAAAAATACTGACCAGCACCTTGACTTTTTCCTTGTCCGGAGACACATCCTCAACCGTACCATTGAAATTCGAAAAAGGACCGTCCACCACCCTAACTTCATCACCCGGCTCAAAAAAGAATTTTGGCTGGGGCTTGTCTTTGCCCTGCTGCATTTTATCAATGATACTCTGGGCCTCTTTTTCGCTAATGGGGGCGGGCTTGTTTTTCCCACCCAGAAACCCGGTTACCTTCGCAGTAGAGCT
>JAHIVS010000331.1 GCA_018816605.1 Pseudomonadota bacterium | reverse complement strand
GCCATGGATCCCAAAATCATGCTCTTTGATGAACCCACCTCCGCCCTGGATCCGGAAATGATCGGCGAGGTCTTAGATGTGATGAAAACCCTTGCAAAGGAAGGCATGACCATGGTCTGCGTCACCCATGAAATGGGATTTGCAAGGGAGGTGAGTCACCGGGTAATTTTCATGGACGAGGGTCAAATCGTCGAAGAAGGGACCGCCGAGCACTTCTTTACCGCCCCCAGCCATGACCGCACCAAACTGTTCCTAAAACAGATTCTTTAAAACGCTTTTGTTTTAAGACCGATATCATGGCGGAAAGCCAAAAACAAAAGCCAGAAACGCTGGGAACCCTTGGCACCTTTACCGGTGTGTTTACCCCCAGCGTTTTAACCATCCTGGGGATCATCCTTTTTTTGCGCCTGGGATTTGTGGTGGGGTCTTCAGGGCTTGCCCGGGCGCTGATCATGGTCGGCCTTGCCAATGCCATTTCCGTTCTGACCAGTATTTCCCTTTCTGCCATTGCCACAAACCTGAAGGTAAAACGCGGTGGAGATTACTACCTGATCTCCAGAACCCTGGGGGTTGAATTCGGCGGTTCCATCGGTATCGTGCTGTTCATGGCCCAGGCCGTCTCCATTGCGTTTTATGCCATTGGTTTCGGTGAAGCCCTGGCCGCATTGTTACCCGATGCACAGGCGCTATCCCCCCGCCTGATCGCAGCCATTTCGGTCAGCCTCCTGTTTATTCTGGCCTGGCTGGGATCTGACTGGGCCGCACGTTTCCAGTCCCTGGTCATGGTTCTCCTGGTGCTGGCCCTTGTTTCCTTTTTTGTGGGCAGTATTTTAAAATGGGATACGGCCCTGCTCATTAAAAACATTCCAAAGCCCGCAGATGCCCTGCCCTTCTGGTATGTATTTGCTATTTTCTTTCCTGCGGTAACCGGGTTTACCCAGGGGGTCAGCATGTCCGGCGACCTGAAAGATCCGGGGAAAAGTCTTCCCTTGGGAACCTTTTCCGCCGTCTTTATATCCATTGCCATTTACCTGTTGGTGACCCTCCTGTTTGCGGCCACCTCCCCCCTGAAAACCCTTGCCGGTGATTTTACCATCATGCGACAGACAGCCCAGTGGGGCTTTTTAATTGATGCCGGGGTCATCGCAGCCACCCTGTCTTCGGCAATGGCATCCTTCATGGGCGCGCCCCGGATTCTCCAGTCCCTTGCCTCGGACCGGATTTTTCCTTTGTTAAACCCCTTTGCCAAGGGAGCAGGTCCCCTTGAGAACCCAAGACGGGGGGTGTTGCTTTCCGGTGGAATTGCTCTGACAACCATCGCTCTGGGAAACCTGGACGTGATTGCACCGGTGGTCTCCATGTTCTTTCTGATCTCCTACGGCCTGTTAAACTATGCCACCTACTATGAGGCCAAGGGGGACAGCCCCTCATTTCGGCCCCGGTTCAAATGGTTTGACAAAAGACTCAGCCTCATCGGCTGCATTCTCAGCCTGGGGGTGATGCTGGCCATTGACTTTACCTACAGTCTGGTGGCGATCTCCATCCTGGTGGCAATCTTTTATTACCTGAAACACAATAAAGCCCCCTCCCGGTGGGCCGACAGCAAGCGATCCTTTTACTTCCAGGAGATCCGCAACGATTTATTGGCAGCGGAAAAAGAAGCGATTCATCCCAGACACTGGCGGCCCCAGGCCCTTGTCTTCTGTGATGACCCCACACAGCGCAAAGCCCTGCTGACCTTTGCCTCATGGCTCCAGGGAAGAGCAGGTTTTATAACGGCTGTCAGGACCCTTTTGGGCGATGGCCTCAAAATGAACGCCTTGCGGAAACAGGCCGAAACAGAACTGAAACAGGAGATCCGAACCCTTGAGATAGAGGCCTTCAGCCTTGTGCTGGTCACCCCGGATATTGAAACCGGAGTCGGGGCCCTGGTGCAATCCCATGGAATTGGACCTTTAAAAGCAAATACCTTGATTCTGAACTGGAAAAACTCACCAACGGCCACCGCGCCCCTGGCCCTGGAAACCGATGATCGCCTCTTAAAAATTGTCTTCCGCCAGGGCTGCAATCTCATCGCCCTGGATGCCAAACAGCTCAGCCAAGAATGGGTCCTTTCCATACCGGAAGAAAAAAGGCGGATTGATATCTTTTGGGGGAACGATAAAACAGGACAGTTGATGCTCCTGTTGGCTTACCTCATGACCCAGAATAAAATTTGGGAGAAAGCCAGTATCCGGGTAAATGTCTCCTGTCCCGGTCCTGATTCCGCTGAATGTGAAACCCGCATCAAAACCCTGGTGGAAGATGCCAGGATCGAAGCGGATATTGTTTGTCTTTCCAATGGGTTTCCTGAGGCTTTATCACTTTCTAATGATGCGGCCATGGTATTTCACCCCTTTAATTTTTCTGATACTATTGATAAAATCTCCCTTCTGCCGCCGGTGGCAATGGTCATGGCCCGACAAGATATCGACCTGGATGCCCAACCGGAAGAGGGGAAACCCGGTGAGATGGCCTCGGCCATAGATGAATTGGAAACCGCTGAAAAGACTGCAACGGCCGCACTGAAAGATGCTGCAAAAGCCGCAGAAACCGCCATTGAGTTGTTGGATAAAGTTGAAAAAGCCTCGGAATCAGATTCCGATGAAAAGATAGTGGCAGAATTGATGTCAGATGCAGTGAATGCCGAAAAAATAGCAGAAAAAGCGTCAAAACGGGCCGCCAAAAAAACCGCCATTGCCCGGAATAAAGACCAGGAACTAAAAAAGAAAATGGATGAATCCTAGGACCACAGTGACACTTCGCCCAGGGTTGCTTATATTTTTTTAAGCCGCTAAAATCTTCTTTGATATTTTTTAATTTCAGTACCCGTTAAAAAAAGGAGCGATTCAAAAATGACAACCGCCTATACCATCCATCCCATTGTCATGGGAACCAAGGTCTTTGATAAAAGCATGATGACATACCAGTACGGCCAGGGAAAATCCTTAACCATCCCCATTTTTACCTGGCTGATACAGGGGGGAGACCAAACCATCCTGGTGGATACCGGGGAAATGAACCCCATCCAGTCCCGGGAACGGGAAGAAGCCATCGGCGGGAAAATTTATACCTTTGAACAGGGACTTGCACTGCACGGTCTTATGCCAACAGATATTGATATTGTCATCCATACCCATCTGCACATGGACCATTGCGAAAACGACTATAAATGTGAAAACGCCCGCTTTTATATCCATGAAAATGAACTGGAATCTATCCACAATCCCCATGCCCTGGATTACCGATATCTGGAGGACTATATTGAGGAGGTTGAGGAAAATGGGCAAATATCTGTGGTCAAAAAAGATATGGAAATTGTTGACGGCATTTGGGTGATGCACACCCCGGTCCACACAAAAGGCGGCCTTACCGTTTTTATTAATACAAAAAAAGGCAATGCCGCCATCACGGGATTCTGCATCATCGACGAAAATTACAATCCCCCGCCGGAAATACGGGGGATGGAAATGAACCTGATCCCGCCGGGCACCCATGTGGATGTCTATTCTGCCTATGATATCATGGCCAAAGTACAACAAAAGGCAGATATCCTCATTCCCCTGCACGAACCCCGATTTGCTGCCATGACTGTTATTGGATAAATATCGATTTTGAACTTGTCTGCACCCTTTCACAAATACCCCCGGGGTGCAGATGGGTATCTTCTTTCCGGCAGCGCCCTGTTTTAAAAAAATAAATAAAATTTTATTCTTGTACCACAATGTAACAGTGTGATACACTATTGTTAAATTTATCGCCTTGGTGACTACTCCGGCTAACAAAAACGCAGATCTACTGAAATATCCGGAATAAACGTAACTGAACCCAGGATCATATTGGTTAGCCTCATAATCTAACTAGGGCGTCACCAAAGCAAAGGAGGTTTTCTTTGCTTTGGTACAAATGCTTTTACCCAAGGAGCAAATTAAGCTACCCATCAATTTCAAAGGAGATAACAATGGCCAGTGAAAAACCCATAAAAGAACAGGTCCCTTCATCGGAAAGAACCATGTGTGAGGCAACTGCACAGATGCTGGACAAGGCACGCCGGGACGGGGTGTTGATTGACCTTGACCGGGGGTATGAAATGAAACCCTGCCCCATCGGAGTGGAGTCTGCCTGCTGCAAGCACTGCTTCATGGGCCCCTGCCGCCTGAACCCCAGAGACCCCTATAAAAAAGTCGGAGTATGCGGCGCCACCATTGATACCATCATGGCCCGTAACTTTGCCCGGAATGTGGCAACAGGATCGGCATCCCATAACGACCACGGCATGCACATCCTCAAATTATTCAAAGATATCATCGACGGCCATGTCAAAGACTTTACCATTGCAGACACCATCAAGCTGGAACGGGTGGCCAAATCAATTGGGATCGAAGTTGAGGGAAAGGAAGTCTATGCGCTGGCCCAGGAACTCTATGTTGAACTTGAAAAAACCTTTTCCAATGTGGAGGGAGAAATGCCCTTTACAAAAAGGGTCCCCAAGGCCACCCTGGAACAATGGCGAAAGGACGGTATCGTACCCCGGGGTGCCATGCGGGAGGTCATGGAACTGATGAGCCGGACCCATATCGGATGTGACCAGGAGTATAACAATCTCACCCGACAGATCAGCCGGACGGCGCTGGCAGATGGCTGGGGCGGATCGATGGTGGCAACGGAATTGTCCGACATCATGTTCGGCACCCCCTCTCCCACCGTGGCTGAGGTCAACATGGGGGTTCTCAAGGAAGACCATGTCAACATCATTGTCCACGGCCATGAACCGGCCATGTTTGAAGGGATGCTGGCAGCGGTGTCAGACCCCTTTTATATTGCCGAGGCCAAGGCCAGGGGAGCTGCTGGAATCAACCTGGTGGGCATGTGCTGTTCAGGGGCGGAGATGATGTCCCGCCACGGGATTCCCCATGCCGGAAACTTTGGTTCCACGGAAGCGGTCATTGTGACAGGCGCCGTGGATGCCATGGTGGTGGATATCCAATGCATCAAACAGGGACTGGCCTCGGTGGCCAAATGTTACGATACCCATTTGATCACCACCAACCCCAGATGTCATATTGAAGGGGCCACCCACATCGAGTTTGAAGAACGTGACCCCAGACACTGCACCGACCAGATTCTGACCAAAGCCATTGCCCGGTTTGGCTCCAGAAGCATGCCCGTTGAAATCCCCCAACAGGTTCAAAAAG
>JAHIVS010000330.1 GCA_018816605.1 Pseudomonadota bacterium | reverse complement strand
TTTCTAAAATCGGCAGCAATTACAGGTTTCGGGCAAGTGAGTTGCAAAAATGGGCTAGCAAGCATAATATTTCTCTGACGATTTCCGATAAAGAGGTTCCTGAAAAAAAGAACGAATCGGGTATTCTTTTATCACATGCAGTGCAAAACGGCGGGGTTTATTATGACCTTTTGGGGAAGGATGTAAAAAGTGTTTTAAAGGCATCCCTGGAAAGGATTTCAAAGATTCCTAAGGATTTTAAAGCAGACCTGCTTGATCGCTTGATGGAACGGGAGCAGGCCCTTTCCACTGGCATTGGCAATGGCATTGCCATCCCCCACCCCAGAGTTCCTTTGGGGTATTTGAATGACCCCCTGGTGGCCGTCTGCTTCCTTGAAAATCCGATCGATTATCAGGCCATGGACCAGCAACCCGTGAAGGTGCTGTTTCTGATTCTGTGCCCGGATCTTAAATTCCATCTGCATTTGTTGTCTGCCCTCTCTTTTTGTTTGCGGGATAAATCCTTTGTACAATTTCTCAACGCTTGCCCTGATCCAGGGGCATTGATTGAAAAGATCGACCTTCTCCAAAACTTAAATCCCCTTTAGGGCTGGACCGGTAATTGACATTAAAAAAATGCAGACCCTTAAAAAAATCTATAGAGCGATTTATTACCGGTTTTTTCGGCTGGATGACCGGCTGCTTCTAATTGTTGCAGGTTCCCTTGCCGGTATCTGCAGCGGCCTTGCCGCCGTTGCCCTGCGGCTGTCACTTGAATCCGTGATTGAATGGCTTCATCCTTTCCGGCACTATTGGTGGGCCTTTGTGCTGCCGGCCGCAGGCGCACTGTTATCTTCTCTGTACCTTGAAAAGATTTCCAAGGAAGGGGCCGGACATGGGGTACCGGAGGTCATCTATGCGGTATCCCGGTACGGCGGTCTGATTCGTCTTCGGTCCAGCTATTCCAGATTGATATCCAGTTTCCTGACCATTTCAAGCGGGGGATCGGCAGGGCCGGAGGCACCGGTGGTTATGAGCGGGTCTGCCATTGGGTCCAATATTGCCAAACTCCTTGTATTAAATGATCGCCAGCGGATTACCCTGGTGGGTTGCGGAACTGCCGGGGCCATTGCGTCCATTTTCAATGCCCCCATCGCAGGCCTGGTCTTTTCCATAGAAGTGCTTCTGGGAGAATGGAAATTTGTCAATATCATTCCCATTGCCATTGCAGCCGTGGCAGGGGCCCAGATCAGCCAGGCCATTATCCCCGAGCAGGTCCTTTTCAACCATCAGCCCTTTAATACCATGGCGGCCGATATTTTACCCTGCCTCTGCCTGGCGGTTCTGACAGCTTTTACCTCTGTTTTCTTTACAAAAAGTTTGCGGAAAATCGGTGGATTTGCCAAAAAATCCCGCCTTCCCTTATGGGGAAGGGCCATTATCGGCGGGTGTCTGGTCGGCGCCATCGGAATCCATATGCCCCTGGTGCTAGGAGAGGGATATCATTTTATCCAGACAATGATTTCAGGCAGCTTTTCCATGGGACTCTTTCTGACCTTTGTGGCCATATTTGCCAAAATATTTGCCACGGCCATGACCTTGGGCTGGGGCGGGTCAGGCGGTATTTTTGCTCCCTGCCTGCTCATCGGCAGCCTGACCGGAGTAGCGTTTCATAAAACCTTGTTTTTTTTGCTGCCGTCCGCCGGCATTGCCAGAGAAGGTGCTTACGCCCTTCTGGGAATGACAGGTCTTATCAGCGGAGTGATGCAGGCGCCTCTGACCGGTATTTTTCTGATTGTGGAGATCACCGGCGGATATGAGACCATCCTTCCGTTGATTCTGGTCTCTTCCATATCCGCCACCATGAGCCATTATATTGAACCGGCCTCGTTTTATCTCAAGGATCTTATTGAGAAGGGTCAGTTCATGCGGCCGGGAACCGATGCCAGGATTCTTTCCGACCTGAGCCTGAATGAAATTATTGATACACACTATACCAAGGTGTCGGAAAATATGGTGTTCCGGGATTTTATTGAGATTATCAAATTGTCACACCACAATTTTTTTCCGGTAATTGAGGATAAAACAGGTGCATATCAAGGGATTATCCACATCAGAACCATTCGCAAGTATGTCCTGGAACCGGGCATGTATGACATGGTGTTTCTCAACCAGATCATGGATACGGAGGTGGTTACAGCCTCTTTGGAGGATGACCTTGGCGATGTCCTGGACATGATGGATCTAAACAATATGGACAGTATTCCGGTGGTTGAAAATGACCGGTTTGTGGGTATGATCCAAAAAAGCAGAATACTGGATCTGTATCGCAGGGAATTGATCATGCAGACCCATATTCAATAATTTTTTGAGGATAAAGGAGAGACTATGAACCATAAACTGCTTCACATTTTCAGGAACACTCCCTTTGGCAGAGAGACATTCCTTCAGTCCTTGTATTTTTGTAAAACCATCCAGGCGTATCCGGTTGTCTATATTCCGAAAAATGATAAATGTTTATTGTATTTTTCCAATGATGCGGTTCAGGTGGACCTGGATCACTCGTACCTGAATTCCCCTGAAACCGCCAAAGCCCATGCCCAGGCGTTATTTGAAGAGGCGGGTATACCCCCTGTGTTTTATGAACCCAAAAATTTTACAGCCTCCACACTTCCGGATGTTTCAACAAATTTTGATTACCTGTGCTGCCCCCGATCCGTAAGCGATCGGTCTTCAAAAATCGGGCTGGGCCATATCGGCCCCAAGGTCAGGCGGATCATCAAACATGCCACTTTTCCGGTGCTGATTTCAAGCCCTGTATTTAAGTCATGGACCGGGATTTCTGTTTTTTTCGGTGGGTCTGAGAATGCGGTAAAGGCCCTGACCCTTGGGTTGAAAATTGCCATGGCATCGGGTCTGCCCCTGAATCTGTATACCCTGGTTGAAAAAAATGGAGAAGACTATTACAGGGAGGTGGTACAGAAAAGAGATATGGAACCCCTGGTGGACAAATATGTCACCAACTGGCATTTTTATGGGAACGAGGCCTTTGACACCATGCTCTATGAGGTGCCCCATGATTCTCTGATTGTTCTGGGTGCCTATGGTCACGGCATCATCAAGGAGCTGCTTCTGGGCAGTAAAATGGAGATCATCCAGTCCACCGTGACCAACAACCTGTTAATTGTGGGACCCAACTGCACCATATCCCTTCAATAGGGCACAGGAGGGCCACACAAGACAAACAAACGCCTGGGTGTTAATTTATAGCAGCTTTAAATTCCAATTCCATGTCCCTGGTCTTGGTTTCATTTTAAGCCCTTTGGGAAGGTTTTCCCTCAGGGAGACAAACATGGAATATCCTGCCCCTTGAAGTGCTTCTTTTTGGGCAGACAGATCCAGGGGCCAGTTGGGAAAGGTATAATAGATATTGTTTGATTTGCTGATCCAGGCACCTTCTCCCTTGGGGCTTTGGAACATGAGGCCCGGCGTAAGATCCGATGAGACAATGCGGGATACGGCAAGGGGCCAGTTGGCATAGGTAACGACTCCCAGGGGCAGATTCGATGTTCCGGGCAGACAAAGAAAGGTGTCTTTATCCAGTTCAGGGCTGACAATGGCTCCGGAAAATCCATGAGCTTTCATCCGGTCAATTGTAATGGAGTTGGTGATATTGCAATAGGGGCCGGCCCAGAGATTTAGCTTTTGGGGGTCTTTAAACAGTCCCAACTGCCAGAACGCATTTAAGACAAAGTTTGTTGCCCCTCTTTTAATGGCCTGGTCCACATAGCTGCGACAGATATTTTCTTCCCCGGGAAAAATAAGGGGATCCAGCCACAACCAGGTTCTGCCCGAAGGCTTGTTGCCGTAAGCATTGGCAGAAATCCACATGCCGCTGTCCCCGTACTGTGACCCGGGCACCGGCTTTCCCCTGGATACCGTCAGTTCAACGGGCTTTTTTTTGGAAGAGCCCGGGTTTGTTGTCCTTTTTTCCGGAGAATGGGTATCCGGGATTGGACCTACCTGTATTTTCTCAATGGTTTCAAGTTCTGATTCAAGCCCTTTTATCAAGGAGGCCAGTTCCGGCCCCCGCCGGTCAATGATAAACACAGGAGTCCCTGTTTTTACCTTATATTTGGACCGTTTGGACAAATAAAATTTTCCTTTTTTCGGGATTGCCCGGGTGACCTTCTGGATATCATGGAACTCATTTTCCTCATACCCGATTCTCAGCAGGTCACCGCTGAACAATTCTTCCTGGGTGATAAAATAGGGTTCAGGCGGATTTTTTACCCGGCCCAGGAAAAGGCCGGAGCCTGTTTCCGAAGCATGGTCCAGGGGGTTTTGAACCCGCTGGGACAAAAGGTTATAATGGGAAAACTGTCTTCCCATGGCGTAATCCAGATAGGCCAGCGCCTCTTTTTTCCTTGTGGGATCATCCCTGAGCAGCCGATAGGCTTTGACCGTATAGTATACATAATGGGGGCTTTTTTTTCTGCCTTCAATTTTCCAGCACGCCACCTGTGGGATTTCTTTTAACACCTTGACCAGGACATCGGCTGAAAAGTCCATACAGGAAAAATGGCGTTTCTTCTGATCTTTTTGCTCATATATCCGCCGACAGGGCTGGACACACCGGCCCCGCAGGGCACTTTTCCCGCCAAACCAGGAACTCCAATAGCACCTGCCTGAAACCGAATAGCACAAAGCCCCGTGGACGAACACTTCAAGGGCCATCTCGCCGGGTGTGTGCTGGGCCATCTCTTTGATTTCATCGATGGAAAATTCCCTTGGCAACACCACCCGGGCAAACCCCACTTTTCTTGCAGTCTCAAGCCCCAGGGGAAAGGTACAATTTCCCAGGGTGGACACATGAAATTCTTTTTTGAATCCAGCCTTTCTTGCCAGGGGAATTATGGCAAGATCCTGAACAATCAGGGCGTCAAACTGGACAAATTGACAAAGTTTGGTCAATATCCTAAACACTTTGTCCTGCTCGGATTCCTTGATGATGGAGTTGAATGCAATATAAACCTTGATTTGTTTGGACTGTGCCAGGGATGCCAACCGGCTCAGTTCTTCAATGCCAAAATTATCTGCTTCCATTCGGGCTGAAAATATTTTTAATCCACAATAAATGGCATCTGCGCCTGCGGCAATGGCCGCCAAAAATGCGTTTGTATTACCGGCCGGAGCCAGGATCATGGGGGTGTTTGGTTTCATTGATACCTTGGATAATAAAATTAATGACACATCAGTATTGCAATTTTGGATAATTTTGTCAAAATATCCCTTTCTATTAACCCCATCATAACAGGAATCTTAAAATGTTTGCAAAGTATAGTGAAGATGGCTTTTTGACCCCCATTGAGGGAATTGAGATGAAAACCCTGGTCCATGGAGAAAAAAGTCTTTTAACACGGTTTCACCTTAAAAAAGACAGCCTTCTGCCGGCCCATTCCCATCCCCATGAGCAGACCGGTTTTCTGGTTTCAGGAAAGATGACGCTTTATATCGACCAAAAAGGGTATGGGGTTGAACCCGGAGACAGCTGGAGCATACCCGGCAATATTGAACACCGGGCAGAGGTGGTGGAAGATTCAGTGGCCATTGAGGTTTTTTCCCCGGTTCGAAAGGAATATCTTCCTGCTCCGGCTGGGGAGGGAATCGAACAAGGATAAACAGCGTGCTATCCCGGCAAATCAAACCGAGGTGCCAACCTTCCGATTCGGGACAGATTTTCAAAATCATCCAAGAATCAGTTTGCGGCATTGCATTCACCGATACAATGGTAATACTTAAGGCTGTGGTTTTAAAAAATAAACCCCTTAATCAAGAAGGAACTCAATATGGAAAATCTATTTGATTCAATCTTTATGGGAAGTTTTAAGTTAAAGAATAGAATTGTTTTGGCACCCATGACACGGGGGCGTGCCGGTTCCGAGCGCATACCCAATGAGCTGATGGCAGACTATTATTTTCAGCGGGCATCTGCCGGGTTATTAATCACGGAAGCAACCGTTGTTTCAGAGCAGGGCATCGGATGGATTGATTCTCCGGGAATTTACACCCGCAACATGGTAAAAGGCTGGCAGAAAGTCACTCGGAAAGTAAGTCCCACCGGTACGCCGATTTTTTTACAGCTTTGGCACTGCGGCAGAGCATCACACAGTGATTTTCACAATGGAAAGGCTCCGGTTTCCGCTTCAGCCGTCAGGCTGGAAGGGGACGGCATTCATACCCCTTTGGGAAAAAAAGCCTATGAAACACCCCGCGCCTTGACCTGCGATGAAATCAAAGCCACCATTGACGATTATCGGAAAGCATCTGTCAATGCAAAAGAGGCCGGTTTCTCAGGCGTGGAAGTGCATGCTGCAAACGGATATCTGATCAATCAGTTCCTGGATTCAAAAACAAATCTCCGGCAGGATCAATACGGCGGAAGTCTTGAAAATAAATTTCGATTTTTAAAAGAAATACTTGATGCCACCCTGGAAGTCTGGTCTCCGGAACAGGTGGGTGTCCGCATATCACCCAATGGCATTTTCAACGATATGGGGAGTATCGATTTCAGGGAGACGTTCTTGTACGTTGCAGAACAATTGAACAAATTGAATCTGGGCTATCTGCACATCATGGATGGTCTTGCGTTTGGTTTCCATGAAAAAGGGGACCCCATGACCTTGTCTGAATTCCGAAAGGTATACACGGGTATCATTATGGGCAATTGCGGCTATACCAGAGAATCTGCCCAGGAGAGAATCGAAAAAAAAGATGCGGATCTGGCAGCCTTTGGCAGACCCTATATTACCAATCCGGACCTGCCGGAACGATTAAAGAATAATTGGCCCTTAAATCCGTTTGAAGATATGTCTTTATGGTATTCACCCGGGCCTGAAGGATATACAGATTATACCCCTTACTCAAGGGCAAGATAAAAAAACCTTTATCATGGTTGATTGATTCTGGTCATGGGTGTATGAGAGGTGAAGAACACATACGGGAAATACACACAAATGACCAAGAGATTTTACCCATTGAAAAAAGGGGATGCCATTGGGGTGATCGCCCCCTCTGCCCGGTTTGATGAAAACAGATTGAATCAGGGCATTGAGTGTCTTGAAACCTTGGGGTTTGAGGTCCATGTGCCCGGGGCAATTTTTCAGGAAGAACGATACCTTGCCGGCGACGACGCTTGCCGGGCAGGGGTTGTGAATTCGCTTTTTGCAGATCCTAAGATAAAGGGAATCATTGCTGCCAGGGGGGGATTTGGAGCCATGCGCATGCTTGCCTGTCTGGACTGGGAGACGATTCGAAAAAATCCCAAGCTGGTCATTGGCTTTTCCGATGCCACGGCGCTCTTAACGGCAGTGGTGCAGCAGGCACGATTTGCAGTGGTCCACGGCCCCAATCTGGTTTCCCTGGCCAACGCCGATCCTTTGACCATTTCTTCCTTTTACCAGACCATCACAGGCAACCGGGCAGAGATTCTGATCAGTCAGGGGCAGTGTCTGGAACCCGGACAGGCTGCGGGGAAACTTCTGGGCGGCAATTTGGCCACCTTAACCCATTTGATCGGCACGCCGTTTCAACCGGATTTTATGGGGGCGGTCCTTTTTCTTGAGGATGTGGGAGAGCCTGCCTATAAGATTGACAGGATGCTGTCCCAGATGAAAATGGCAGGGCTGTTCCATGGCGTGCAAGGCGTTATTACCGGATCATTCGAAAAGTGTGACAACCCGGAGTATATCCCCCGGATATTGATGGAAATATTTGACGGGTTGCCGCTTTTTATGGGACTTTCTGCAGGGCACGGAGATCCTAATTTGTCCCTGGCAATGGGGCTGGATGTTCTGCTGGACACCGCAAGAGCAACGTTGACATGGCAGGCGATTGCGTGAAATACCCGGCCATTTCCAGGATGATGACGCAAGGTGTTACAGAATCGGTATTTCCCGGAGCCGTCCTGTTGTGCGCAAGGGGAGGGGATATCCTTTTCCATGAGGCCTACGGCATGGCAAACCTGACACATCAGCAAAGAATGCAAACGGATGCCATATTTGATCTGGCATCCCTGACCAAGCCACTGGCAACCGCCCTTTCTATGGCCTGCTTGATACAGACCGGGCGTGTGTCCCCTGGAACCCGGATAGGGGATGTGATTCCTCCGGTTTCCCACACCCCCAAGGCAATCATCTCCATTGATATGCTTTTGCGCCATACTTCAGGGCTTCCGGCCCACAGAGATTTTTTCTTTTCCATGGTCAAGGAAACCAAAAGGCCCCGGGATCTGTTGCGCAACCTGATTGTGGCAGAACCCCTGGTGGCAGAACCGGGAGATCGCCAGGTCTATAGTGATCTGGGATATATGCTTTTGTCCTGGGTGATTGAGATCCTTTCAGGGCAAAGGCTGGACCGGTTTGTTCTGGATCATTTGTATGCCCCCCTGGATATCCGGAATCTGTTTTTCATTGATCTGGACAAGGCACCAATGGGAAAAGAGCGGCTGGTGTCAACCCAGGACTGCCCCTGGCGCAGGAAAACCCTGACCGGCGAGGTGGAGGACGAGAATGCATGGGCTGCCGGGGGAATAGAGGGACATGCCGGTCTTTTCGGGGATGCGGCTTCCGTTCACAGGCTCTGTTGTGAGATCCTCAATGCCCTGTGCCGCAGACCCACCAGGCTTTTGGACCCGGATATCATGGTTTGCCTTGTCCAAAAAGAACAGGGCCGGGATATGGTGGCCGGATTCGACACCCCCTCCAAAATTAATTCATCTGCCGGCCATTTTTTTTCACCGGCCTCCGTGGGGCATCTGGGATTTACCGGCACCTCTTTTTGGCTGGATCCAAAATCAGGCTTGATCGTGATTCTGTTGACCAATCGGGTTCATCCATCCCGGTCCAATCAGAAAATAAAAGCATTTAGACCAGAGCTCCATGACCTTGTTTGTAAAATTTTGGGGTGACCAAATTAGAGAGGTCAGATTTTTAGTCTTGTAAAAATCAGCCATTTTTGTTAGCAGGTACCTTTTAATATTATATCTATAAAAATTGTGTTAATATGCAACTTTTGTATGTTAACGGTTAAAAAATATTTTTTTTTAAAATGAGGTGAAATGAATTTTATAACTGATTCTTTGCTGGGTGCCTTTTCCAATGACCTTGCCATTGATCTTGGAACTGCGAACACACTGGTCTATGTAAAAGGAAAAGGAATTGTGCTCAGCGAGCCTTCTGTTGTCGCTGTCAGAACCGATGGGCGGTCTAAAAACAAGGTCCTGGCCGTGGGTGTGGAAGCCAAGCGGATGCTGGGCAGGACGCCGGGAAATATTATCGCCATTCGGCCCATGAGAGACGGGGTGATCGCAGATTTTGAAGTCACGGAAGCCATGTTGAAGCATTTTATCCGCAAAGTTCATAACAATCGGAAAACCCTTGTTCGTCCCAGAATCATCATTGCAGTGCCTTCGGGCATCACCCAGGTTGAAAAACGGGCGGTCAGGGAATCTGCAGAATCTGCAGGCGCCAGGGAGGTTTTTCTGATTGAAGAGCCCATGGCAGCCGCCATTGGTGCCGGGCTGCCCATAACCGAACCCACCTGTAACATGGTGGTGGATATCGGCGGCGGCACCACGGAAGTTGCGGTTATTTCCCTTGCGGGCATTGTCTACACCCAATCCCTGCGGGTTGCCGGGGATAAAATGGATGCCTCCATTGCCCAGCATATCAAGCGCAAGTACAATCTGCTCATTGGGGAGCGGACGGCAGAAATTATCAAAACAACCATTGGAAACGCTTACCCGGACCCTGAAAATCTTGAGACCATTGAGGTCAAAGGACGGGATCTTGTATCCGGAATTCCAAAGATTCTGGCCATTGATTCAGAAGAGGTCCGGGTTGCCATATCAGAACAGATTGACGCCATTGTTGAGACCGTCCGAATTGCCCTGGAACAGACCCCGCCGGAACTGGCAGCCGATATCGTTGATTCGGGTATTGTTCTGACCGGTGGTGGTGCGCTCTTGAAAAACCTTGATAAACTTCTCAGGGAAAAGACCGGACTTCCCATTGTGGTAACCGATGATCCCCTATCAACGGTTGCACTGGGCTGCGGCAAAGCCCTGGATTGCCTCGATATTTTAAAAGAAGTGGTCATCAGCTGATCGAATGTTTTCGAGGAGAACCTTAATTTTTCTGGGCGTGGCATTATTTATTGTGGTCAACTTTACCATGATTACCATGACCAGTCGGCAATCTCTGCCGGTAAGCGGTCTTGAGAGGATCGCCATATCCCTGACCGCACCCTTCCAGCTTTTGATGACCCGGGCTATCGGGTTTACGGAATCGATCTGGCGAACCTATTTTATGACGGTTCTTGCGGTTAAGGAAAATGCTGAACTCAAGCAGCGTCTGTCCCAGGCAATGGAAATAAAAAACCGGTATGAGGAATTGGAGCAGGAGAATTTTCGACTAAAAAAATTTGTGAACTTTACAAGCGCCGCACCCAATACCTATGTGGCAGCCCAGGTGATTGCAAGGGATCCATCCCCCTGGTTCAAAACCATTATGATCGACAAGGGGGAATCCGACGGTCTGGTTAAAGGATACCCAGTCCTTGTGTCCGAGGGCATTGTCGGCCAGATCATCAAAGTTTCTGAAAATTATTCCCGGGTGTTGCTGATAACGGATCGGAACTCGTCAGTGGATGCCCTGGTGCAAAATTCCCGGGTTCGGGGAATGGTCAAGGGAAACAATGAAGAAAAATGTACCTTTGTGTATGCCTTGAGAAAAGATGAAATAAAGGCAGGAGAAATGATCGTTTCCTCCGGCCTTGACCAGGTATTTCCAAAGGGACTGAAGATCGGCAGGATTCTGGATGTTGAAAAAACCCAGTCACAATTGTTTCAGGATATTACCATAGAGACAAGTGTTGATTTTGATAAATTAGAAGACGTGCTTGTGTTTAAAAATGTCAAATAATTTTTTAAGACTTTTTGCATGATGAATTTTTTTTTCCTGGCTGTTTTCACCCTTTTTCTGATTATTTTTCAATCGGTTGTCCTTCCTTTCTTCCCATGGTTTCCCCAGAGTTTTGACCTGCTGATCGTGAGTATTCTTTTTTTAAGTCTTGCCTATTCCCATTACGCAGCGATTTTAACCATTGTGGGGATTGGTGCTGTCATGGACAGTATTTCCGGGGTGGCATTTTTTCATCACATCTTTTCGTATTTGTGGATTTACCTGATCGTACAGCTGTTTAAACAATTTGTCTTTCACAGGAGCGGGGTTTTTATTTTGATAATCAGTGTGGTATCGGTCCTCATCCAGCAGGCGCTGATTCTGTTTTCCGTGTTCATTCAACAGGGAAAGGATGCCGTCTTGCAGATGGATTTCACTTTGATGGTCTGGCAGCTTTTCTGGGCAAGTCTCCTTATCCCGACCGGAGTCTGGGGTATCAATTTGATGAACCACCATTGGGTCTATCTGGCAAAGAGGGTGAAACGGCAATTTGCCCAAAGGTACAGGGGATGATGTGAGCGGGTTGAATAAAAATCCAGACCGGGAATGGATAAAACAGCGGATAATGCTTGCAAGTATTTGTATTGTCATGGTATTTGCCCTGTTGCTGCTGAGGCTGGTCTATCTTCAACTGATTAAGGGAGAAGAATATCGGCGTCTTTCTGAAACCAATTGTGTTCGGCTCAAAAGTATCAAATCTTCACGGGGAGTGATCTATGACCGGAATCATGCGCTTCTTGTGGACAATCGTCCGGCCTTTGATCTGAACATTGTATTGGAAGATGCCCATCCCGTGGAAGAGACGGTTGAAAGGCTGGCAGCCTTAATTGATGTTTCCAAGCAAGAGCTTATGGAGAGCATAAAAAAGGAGGGCGATGCAGCATTCTATAAACCGGTGACCTTGAAACGGGATATTTCAAGGGACCAGCTGGCCGTTGTCGAAGCCCATAAGTTTGATCTGCCGGGAATCCATATTGATATTGAACCCACCCGCCATTATATCCATGAAAAAACAGCTGCCCACCTTTTGGGATATTTGGGGCAGATCAATCGCAATGAACTTGAAAGCGACCGTTACCCCAACGTGAGGTCAGGGGATTCCATCGGGCGGTATGGGATTGAAAAAAGTTTCGAACCTTTTTTACAGGGGAAGAGGGGGGGGCGCCAGGTCGAGGTGGATGTAAACGGACGGGTCATAAAGGTGCTGAAAACCGTGGAACCGCTATCCGGCAACGATTTGCACCTGGCCCTTGATCTTGAACTGCAAAAGGCAGCAGAACAGCTGCTGATTGGAAATGATGGCGCTGTCGTGGCCATTGATCCATCCAACGGGGATGTCCTGGTAATGGCCAGCACACCCAGCTTTGATCAGAATGATTTCATCGGCGGTATCAGCAACAAGAAATGGAAGGCGTTGATGGCGGACCCGGGAAACCCCATGACAAACAAGGCAATTCAGGCCGAGTATCCCCCGGCGTCCACCTATAAGATTCTGACGGCCCTTGCCGCTTTGGAGGAAAAGACGATTGACAGGTTTACCACTTCTTTCTGCCCGGGATATTATACCTTTGGAAAGCGGCGGTATCAATGCTGGAACAAACACGGACATGGCGAAATCAATGTTGTGGATGCCATTGCCCAGTCCTGCGATGTTTTTTTTTATCAGGCAGGAGAAAAAACGGGAGTGGACGCTTTGGCCCAGTATGCGATGGGCAGCGGTTTCGGCCGATCCACTCAAATCAAGCTTGACCATGAAAAAAGGGGGTTGATTCCAACCTCATCCTGGAAAAAAAAGCGCTACAAGGAAGCCTGGCAGGCAGGTGAAACCCTTTCCATCAGCATTGGTCAGGGGTTTAACCTGGTGACCCCTCTTCAGATGGCCGTTTTTATTGCTGCCGTTGGAAACGGCGGAACCCTTTACCGACCCAGGATTGTAACGTCAATCGCGGAGAGCAACGGAAATGTTGTAAAGTCGATTGAACCTGAAATTACCGGGGGCCTGCCGGCCAGCAAGGAAACCCTGGAGTTGCTTCAGAAAGGACTTTTAAAGGTGGTCCATGGAGAGAGGGGGACTGCCAGGCGAATTCAGGTTAAAGGGGTCAATATTGCCGGGAAAACCGGGACTGCCCAGGTGTTCAGCAGAAAGGCCGGGGAAAAATTTGACAATGAAAAACTGATCAGAACCTTGAGGGATCATGCCTGGTTTGTCTGTTATGCCCCGGCAGAGGCACCGACAATTGCCATATCCGTCATCATAGAGCATGGAGAACATGGCTCAAGCACTGCCGCGCCCATTGCAAGCGCCTTGATACAAAAATATCTTAAATTGGACCCCCCCATGGAACCCGCTTTGGGGACGTCCATAGAAACACAGTAACCCCCCTAGATAAGCACTGGAGTATATCATGTTTGACAGACGGCTGATTGAAAATTTTGACTGGGGATTCCTGATTGTCATCCTGTTGATTTGCTCAGCCGGTCTCGTGATTTTGTATTCTGCGGTGAGTGCCGGCTATGATGGCCAAGGCCTTCACTATCTGTTCAAGAAACAGGGAATGTGGATGGGAGCAGGCTTTATCATCATGATGTCCGCTCTGGTGATTGATTTCAGGGAACTGGATAAATTGAATCTGCTCATCTATGCCATTTGCGTTGGGTTCCTGGTCGCAATTTATCTGTTTGGGCAAGTGGGCGGTGGCGCCCGGCGCTGGCTGGTCATTGGCTTTGTCCGCATCCAGCCCTCAGAATTGATGAAAATTGCCCTGGTCATAAGTCTTGCATCTGTTTATTCAACCTCTGCATGCCAGGAGGGTCTCGGGTTTAGAAATCTCATCAAGCCCGCCATTTTATGTCTTATTCCCTTTGGTTTGATTGTCAACCAGCCGGATCTTGGGACAGGACTGTTATTGTTGCTGATTGCCGGATCCATTACGGTTTTTGTAAAAGTTGAAAAAAAAGTTTTTTTTACGCTGACAGCCCTTGGCCTTTCCATTGTTCCCTTGGTCTGGTTTGTCGGGCTCAAGGCATATCAGAAGGATAGGATTTTAACCTTTTTGGATCCGGACAGGGATCCTTTGGGGGCGGGATACCATATTATCCAGTCCAAAATTGCCATAGGATCCGGTATGCTGACCGGCAAGGGTTTCTTAAAGGGAACCCAGAATGCATTGTCTTTTTTGCCCGAGCAACACACGGATTTTATTCTTTCGGTACTGGCCGAGGAATGGGGATTGGTCGGCTGTAGTTTGCTCCTGATTCTCTATTTTATCCTTTTGCTCTGGGGGCTGAATATCGCCTATTCCTGCCGGAATATGTTTGGATCCATTTTGGCTTTTGGCATCACGGCCATGATTTTCTGGCAGATTTTTATCAATATCGGCATGGTCATGGGGTTGATGCCGGTGGTGGGAGTGCCTCTGCCCCTTGTTTCCTATGGGGGATCCTCGGTGGTTACCAATATGGTCGGGTTTGGGATACTCCTGAATATCAGCATGCGAAAATTTACAACCAATTGAAGTATAATTTGCTGGAAAAATACGGGATACAGGGGGCAAATATTTTATTTTTCAATGTTGACAAATGCGTGCCCGGATGGTACTCAAGTCTCGATTTCAGTGGAATTTAGACTGTTCTCGTAAAGAAACAGTCAATAGGATATAAGTAGTTGATTTTTTATAATTATTAACTGGCGGAGGGAATTTTATGATAACAGTGATTCCTGATATATCATTGGTATATCAGATGATCAATTTCCTTGTTCTGCTTTTTGTGCTCAATCTGGTTCTGTACAAACCGATCCGTAATGTTCTTTTGGAAAGAAAAGCAAAGGTCGACGGCCTTGAATTAGGCGTTGAACGCGCGTCTGCTGATCTTGAGTCTCAAAAGGATTCCTACAAGAACGGTTTGAGAGAAGCCAGATCCAAAGGCCTGAAGGAAAAAGAGGTCTTTGTCGAAGCGGCATCAAAAGAAGAAAAGGAAATAATCGACCAGATTAACAAGAAAGCTCAGGCAAATCTTGCTCAGATAAAAGAGCAGGTGGCTTCTGAAACTGAGCAGGCCCGGAAAGTCCTTGAGAGCGAGGTTGCGGTCTATGCCAAAGCCATCGGCGAAAAGATTTTAGGGAGGGCCTGCTAATGGGAAATTTTAAACCAAGACACTTCAAAGTTGCAGGACTCGTAACGCTTGTTGTAACCGGTTTCGGTGCTGTTGCATGGGCGGCTTCCGATGGCGGCGGCGTTCACAACAGCTGGCTTCGG
Organism: Pseudomonadota bacterium; assembly: GCA_018816605.1. The sequence continues at coordinate 1,467 of JAHIVS010000330.1, read as the reverse complement.
GTTGATACCTGGAAAGTACTAAACTTTGGCATCCTCGCCATAGCCGGGTTTTTTATTGCTAAAAAACCCGTTGCCCAGTTTTTTTCCTCCCGCAAACAGGAGATTGCAGATGAGTTGAAGGGCCTGGAGGAACAACGGGCGGCCGCAGAAAAAAAACTGGCTGAATATCAAGCCAAGTTTAAAAATCTTGATCAGGAATCCAAGCTCATTGTTGAAGAGTATATTAAACAGGGTGAAGAAGCCAAACAAAGAATTCTGGCAGAGGCAAAGGACCAGGCAGCCAAACTGGAAGATATGGCAAAACGCACTATCGAACAGGAATTCAAAGCAGCCAAGGCGAAATTGATGCAGGAAATCGTTGAACGGGCAATGGAGCAGGCAGAGACCGTTATTAAGGAATCCATCTCATCTGAAGATCAGGATAATCTGGTTGATCAATATTTGAAAAAGGTGGTGGCATAATGAAAAATTTAACGGTTTCAAGGCGTTATGCCAAGGCATTGCTTCTCATCGGCCAGGAAGACGGTCAGTCGGAACAATACAATGAAGAGCTTGGTGCAATGGTTGGGCTCTTTGACACACAGGACGGATTTGAAAAAACCCTGACCAATCCTTTGTACAACAAAAATGACCGGAAAAAAGTGCTTCAGGCTGTTTTGGCGGCAACTGACCTTTCTGCCATCATGAAATCCTTCATGGTTCTCTTGTTTGATAAGGGCAGAGTCGGTTTTTTAAGGGAGATTGCTTCCTATTACAAAGACCTTGCCGATGAACTCAATGGGGTTGTAAAGGCCAGTGTCATATCTGCAACCGAGCTCTCCTCGGAAGCGATTGATAAAATCAGGGAAGCCTTGTCTAAAAAGGCGGGAAAAACTATTGTTCTGAATGTTGAGCAGGATACAAGCCTTATTGGCGGTGTGGTAACAAAAATCGGTGATCTTGTTCTTGACGGCAGCGTGAAAACTCAGCTGATTAATATGAGGGAAACATTAAAAAAAGGTGAGAGTGTCTAATGGAAATTAAAGCAGAAGAAATAAGCCAAATAATAAAAGATCAGATCAAGGGTTTTGACGCAGAAGTTGATCTGAGCGAAACTGGTGTTGTCCTCTCTGCGGGTGATGGTATCGCCCGTGTATATGGTCTGGAAAAAGTTAAGGCAATGGAGCTGGTTGAGTTCCCCGGCGGAATTTTGGGTCTTGCGCTGAACCTTGAATCCGACAATGTCGGTATTGCCATCCTCGGTGATGACAAGGTCATCAAAGAAGGGGATGTGGTTAAAAGAACCGATCGTATAGCCTCTGTTCCGGTTGGCGAAGCCCTCCTGGGTCGTGTTGTGACCACCACAGGCGAGCCGGTTGACGGAAAAGGCCCCATTAATTCCGATATTTATATGAACATGGAATTGGTGGCTCCCGGTGTTATTGCCAGGAAAGGTGTTCATGAACCCTGCTACACCGGTTCCAAAGC
>JAHIVS010000329.1 GCA_018816605.1 Pseudomonadota bacterium | reverse complement strand
TCCATGAGAACGCTTTCGATCTGGGAGGGGAATACATTAACGCCTCTGATAATGAGCATGTCATCGGTTCGGCCTGAGGGTTTGTTCATCCGGATATGGGTCCGGCCGCAGGTACAGGGTACAGGGTTCAGGGAGGTTATGTCCTTGGTGCGGTAGCGGATGACCGGAAAGGCTTCCTTGGTGATGGCGGTAAAAACCAGCTCTCCTGTTTCTCCGTGGGCAAGGGGGGTGCCTGTTTCCGGGTCAATGATCTCAACAATAAAATGATCTTCAAAAACATGGAGCCCCTTTTGTTCTTCATAGCATTCTATGGAGACCCCGGGTCCCATGACTTCACTCAAACCGTAAATGTCAATGGCCCTTAAATGCAGTTTTGCCTCCAGCTCTGCCCGCATATTTTCCGTCCAGGGTTCTGCACCAAAAATGCCTGCTTTAAATTGCAGGTCCTTGAAGTCAACCCCCATCTCCTGGGCCACTTCGGCAAGGTGCAGAATATAAGAGGGCGTGCCGCAGAGGATGGTGGGTTTGAAATCCTGCATAATGGTGATCTGGCGTTTGGTGTTCCCGCCGGAAACCGGAATGACCGAAGCGCCTAATTTTTCCGCCCCATAGTGGGCGCCGATGCCGCCTGTAAAAAGTCCGTATCCAAAGGCATTGTGAATAATATCCCTTCGGGTGGCACCGGCGGCTGAAAAACTTCGGGCCATGAGTTCGGCCCAGGTGTTGATGTCGTTCCGGGTATAGCCCACAACCGTAGGTTTGCCGGTGGTGCCGGAAGAGGCGTGTATCCTGACAATATCTTCCATGGGAACGGCAAACATATCATAGGGATAGTTGTCGCGTAAATCCTGTTTGTTGGTAAAGGGCAGCCGTTGAAGATCAGCAAGGCTTTTTATGTCTTCGGGTTTTATCTGGGCCTTGTCAAAGGCTTTCTTGTAAAAGGGAACACTTGCGTAAATCCGTTCAACCGTGGATTGAAGTCTTTGAAGCTGGAGCGCTTCAATGTCTTTTCCCGGCATGGTTTCAAAGTTTTTGTTGTAAATGGGCATGGATGGATCCTTAGAATAGGTATTTGGGAGCTTTTAGTTGAGCTCTCCTTTGAACACGGGTTTTCGTTTCTCCAGAAAAGCGCTGGTGCCTTCCTTGGCATCTTCACTGACCATGGCAATGCCGAAACCGTCATTTTCAATCCTGCAGCCGATCTCAAGGGTTGCGGCGGTCCCGTTCTGGATGACCTCCTTGGCAGCTCTCAGGGCCACTTTCCCTTTGGAGGCAATCAGGTTGGCTGTTTTCAGAACTTCTTCCATCAGGCTTTCATGGGCACAGACGCGATTGACAATCCCCAGGGCAAGGGCTTCATCTGCCTTGATATTTTTTCCGGTAAAAACCAATTCCTTGGCCCGGTTGTTACCCACAAGTCTGGCAAGGCGTTGGGTGCCGCCAAATCCCGGGATCAGGCCCAGGTTTATTTCAGGCAGGCCAAAGACGGCCCGGTCCGAGGCATAGATAAAATCACAGGCAAGGGCTGCTTCGCTCCCGCCTCCCAGGGCAAACCCATTTACCGCTGCAATGGCCGGGATGGGCAGGTCTTCAATTTTGGCAAAGATTTTCTGGCCTTTTCTTGAGAAAAATTTGGCCTGGAGGGGATTCATTTTTACCAACTCGGAAATGTCGGCACCGGCCACAAAGGCTTTTTCTCCGGCACCCGTGAGAATAAGCACCCGGATATCGCTGTTTTGTCTCACCCTGTCAAGGGCGGTGTCCAGTTCGTCAAAAAGTGCATTGTTAAGTGCGTTCAGGGCTTTGGGTCTGTTAAAAAAGATAGTGGCAATATTGTTTTTTTCCTCAAGGATAATGTTTTCAAAAGACATGATTTTCTCCTTTTTTGTTATCATAAATGATGGGTTATAATTGTCTGGGGTTGGTTGCATTAATGTATTTTTCAATTCCGTCGGTAATGGCGGTGCAGATGTCATTTCGATAGGATTCGGTCAACAATCTTTTGCATTCTGTCTGGTTGCTGATAAAGGAGGCTTCAATGAGAATGGAGGGCATTCTGGCACCCAGGAGAACATAAAAGGGTGCCTGTTTGACACCCAGATCATTTATGCCTGAATGCTTTTTTTTCATACCCCGGATCATGGCCTTATGGACATCATTGGCCAGGCGGGTTGACTCTTCGATCTTTGCATGCTTCATCAAATCGCTCAGAATATATTCAAGGTCGGAAATATTTTTTTTGGAGGTGGCGTTTTCCCTTGCAGCCACGGCAATGGCCTGCTCATCGGTTGCCAGATTCAATATATAGGTTTCAAAACCGGTTAAATTTTTGTTCTGGGCGGCATTGCAGTGCATGGAGATGAACAGATCGGCCCGCTGGGTATTGGCCATGGCTGTTCGTTCTTCAAGGGTCAGTTTTACGTCTGTCGAACGGGTCAGCTCCACTGTGCACTTAAGCCGCTCCCGAAGTTTTTGGGCCAGATTCAAAGCCAGTTTGAGAACAATATCCTTCTCCCACACCCCCTTTATATATCCGGGAGCACCCGGGTCCGTTCCTCCGTGGCCAGGATCGATAACAATTTTTCTCACACCCAGGGCCAGCTGCCGGGCAATATCAGACGATTTGAGATTGTCCGTTGTCATGCGGGAGGTTTTATCCGGTTTTTTGCCGGGATCTTTCTGGGCAAGGGAAGGTTCCACTGGTGCCCCGTTGGAGCCCTTTCCCCATACATCAATGATAATTCTGAACGGGTCTTTCAACGAAAAAATTTTATAATTTTCAAAGGATTTGATGTCCACCACCACACGGACGGTATGGGGCAGGTACTGGCCGGCCCTAGCCTGGTTCAACAGGTCGTCATTGATGGGTACCTGCTCTGCAACATCCTTTCCCAGACGGGTATTTTCAATATCGATATACAGCCGCTGAAAGGGTTTGTTTATGGTGGGGTCTTTTTTCAGAAGCCGATGGGAATAGTCGCGCTCATCGGAGGCGTTGATGACGATTCTGGTGTACTCGGGATTGGACCAGAACCTCAGATCGGTTACCCAGGTATCTTTTAAGGGCTTCTGTCTGGAGGGGTGTTGGGAATTTTCGGGTTCCGGCTCCTGTTTTTCAGGCGATAGTGTGTTCTCAGTCGGTTGATCCTGTTTGTCCGGGTCTTGCCGGGTTTGTTCCTGGTTGAATTTATCCATCAAAGATTCATTGCGGGTGGTCTGTTTTTTTGAACGGATTATTTTTATGGGGTTTTTATCGGGATTGTCAATAAGGGATTTGAGCAGGATATTTGCCTTTCCGTTGTAGGCACTTTTGGGGTATCGGTTTCTGATCCTGGCCATAAGATCCATGGCCTGATCCTGATGGGCCGTGTTGCCGGACAATTTAAACAAATGCAGATACAGTTCCGTTGCCTTGTACATTCCGGCAGGTGCCCAGGAGCTTTCCGGGTGGTCTTTGTAAATGGTCTCATATCGATGAATGCAATTGAGCCATCCGGATATCTTTTGGCGTTCCAGGGTGGAGTTTCTCAGTTTTTTAAAACAATTGTCGGCATCCAGATACTTTTGTTTGGCGGAATCGGCCTGTCCCGGGGTGGGGAAGCATGCCATGCTGAGGATCATACAAAGGATCATGCAGGCGGTGGGTATTGACCGGAATCGTCCCATTTTTCAGCAGATTGCCTTTTTTTTCAGATCATTTAAAAAAAGAAGGGCGTCCAGGGGGGTCATATTCGAGATATCTGCTTTTTCCAGCATCTGCCGAAGCTTCATATCCCTGTTTCCAAACAATTCGAGCTGGTCTTTGTCTCTTGCGTTCTTTTTCCTGGAGCGTTTGGGTTCCAGGGGTTCCTTTGGCAAAGAAGACAAGGGCGGTTCTGTCATGTTTTCCTGTTCAATGGTGGACAAGACCTTTTTGGCGGAATCAATGATCGGGTCCGGTACTCCTGCCAGCCGGGCCACCTGTATGCCATAGCTTTTATTGGTGCCGCCCCTTACCAGGCGCCGAAGGAAAATAATGTTGTCATTAAATTCTTTGACCGCAATGTGATAGTTTTTAATACGGGGTTTGATCTCCTCTAACCGGATCAGTTCATGGTAATGGGTGGCAAACAAGGTTTTGACCCCAACCCCTTTCAGGTCGTGCAGGTATTCGGCCACGGCCCAGGCAATGCTCATGCCGTCATAGGTGCTGGTACCCCGGCCGATTTCATCCAGGATGACCAGGCTGTTCTGGGTGGCGTTGTTGACAATATTGGCGGTTTCTTCCATTTCAACCATAAAGGTACTTTGCCCAGAGGACAGGTTGTCCAGGGCTCCCACCCGGGTGAAAATCCTGTCCGTAAGGCAGAGGCTGGCTTTTTTTGCCGGCACAAAGGAGCCCATCTGGGCCATGAGAACGGTCAGGGCAACCTGCCGCAAGACCGTTGACTTGCCGGCCATATTGGGCCCTGTGATCAGCAATTGCTGGTGCTCCACATTGTCCAGGCGGACCGAGTTGGGAACATAGCGTTCGCCTGTGATCAGTTTTTCAACCACCGGATGCCTGCCGTCTTCAATATCAATATAATTTTCAGTGTTTATGCTGGGTTTTGTATATCCGTTTTCCGATGCCGCCTGGGCAAGTCCCTGGAGGGTGTCAATGACGGCCAGAAAATCCGCCATTTTCAGAATGAGAACGGCCTTTTCCACCACCTGGTCCCTGACAGAACAGAAAATTTCGTATTCAAGGGAATTTCGTTTGTCCTGGGCATTTAAAATGGTGGATTCCACCTCTTTCATCTCGTCGGTAATAAAGCGTTCGGCATTGACAAGGGTCTGCTTTCGGACATAATTATCCGGCACCCCCCTGGACTGAGCCCGGGAGACTTCGATGAAATACCCAAAAACCTTGTTGTATTTAATTTTCAGGGAAGATAATTTTGTCCTTTCTTTTTCCGTGGCCTCGGCCCTGGCAATCCAGGATTTTCCATCCCGGGTGATGGACAGCAGTTCATCCAGTTCCGGGCTGTAGCCGTCCTTGATCAGATTGCCTTCGTTCAGGACAGGGACGCTGTCTTCCCGGATGGTCGCGTGGATAAGGCCGGCAAGGGATAAAAGATCTGTCAGCAGATCTGCCTGATTTTCAAGGCGGCTGCCGTTCAGCATCGGATGTTTGAACAGGGCAAGTTCGGAAAACAGGTGGGGCAGTTTCAGCAGGGAATTTTTAAGGGAAATCAGATCCCTTGCATTTCCCTGGCCCATGGAGATTTTGCTGCCCAGGCGCTCAAGGTCATAGACCGATTTTAAATGGGTG
>JAHIVS010000328.1 GCA_018816605.1 Pseudomonadota bacterium | reverse complement strand
GGCGGACTTTGAAGAAATTGAGGAAGCACAGGCGCCTGAAGAACCGATGGAGGACGACATCATTGAGGAACTGGATGACGACACCGAAGTGGTTGAAGAAGATGACCCCATCGAACTTGAGGCGGATGAGGACCTTGAAGTCCTGGATGAGGCGGACGAAGACACCCAGGAGATAGAACTTGCCGAAGATGAGGACCTTGAAGAGGTTGAGCTTGCCGAAGGCGAAGATCTTGAAATGGTTGACGGGCTTGATAATGAGGAGCTTGCGGCGCTTGAAGATTTCAGGGAACAACGAAAGCTTGCAGAACACTTTGATGATACCCTGGGAGAAAGGGAAAAAAAATTTAATGTTTATGTAACCGTTCCCAAGGGGAAATATACCATTGGCACCCAAAAAAGTCTCAAGGCCAGTCTGGAACTCCAGCAATTTGATATGCCCCAGGTGCATATCGGCCGGTATCCGGTTACCAATTCCCTTTTTGAAATTTTCATTGACCAGACCGGCTATGTCACCACAGCAGAAAAAAAAGGAACCAGTATTGTTTACCAGGCCAGATATAAAAAGAAGGGTAAGACAGCCTCCTGGAATAAAAGTGCCGGGTCCAAAGATGTAAAAGGCGCTTGCTGGCATAAACCGTCAGGTCCCGGATCCACCCTCCACGGAAAGCGGAACCATCCGGTGGTCCATGTCAGTATTGAAGATGCCTTTGCCTATGCATCATGGATCGGCAGAAGGCTTCCAACGGAAGCTGAATGGGAATCTGCTGCCAGAACCGACCTGGGGTATCCGTATCCCTGGGGCGATGAATTTAAACTGACAGCCCTTAACATTGAAAAAAGCGGATTCTCCGACACCTGTCCGGTGGATGAATATGACGATCATGCCAATGAATTGAAGATCGTGGACATGCTGGGCAATGTCATGGAATGGACATCTGACATGGAAAAAGCTCCGTTTAAAACCAAACCCGGCACCCTTTACTGCATTGCAAAGGGAGGTGCCTGGAATTCGGGCTCCAGTTTAACCATCAGTTCCCGGGCATTGTTTAAAAGCGGATTTTCAGCCAACACCATTGGTTTCAGATGCATATCTGAGATTTTCCTATGATTACGGCAACTGCCTTGGATCATTTAATCCAAACGTATATTGATTTTCTGATCGTTGAAAAAGGTCTGTCCCCCAATAGTATTGAATCCTACGCAACCGATCTTGCCGGCTATGGTGATTTTCTTGAGAAAAATCATATTGTTGACATGGCCCACGCGGATACAACGGTTATCCTGGCCTGGCTGGTCCACCTGGCCCAAAAAGGTCTGTCTTCAAAATCAAGGGCCAGGCATCTGATTGCCCTTCGGGGGTTTTATAAATATCTTATCAGTGAAAAGCATTTGTGTGTAAATCCTGTAAAAGACGTGGATATCCCCAAACCCGGCCAGGCACTTCCCAAAATAATGTCCATTGTGGAAATTGAGGCCCTTCTTGGGACCGGAGACTTGACAAAACCCAAGGATCTCAGAAACATCGCCATGATGGAAATAATGTACGGGGCCGGTCTCAGGGTGTCTGAGTTGATTTTTCTCAGACTCCAGGATGTAAACCTTGGGGCCGGACTCCTGCGGGTCATGGGAAAGGGCTCCAAAGAAAGGATGATTCCCATTGGCGCCAAGGCCAGAGTCGTCACCCAGGAATGGATTGACAAGGCTCGTCCCCTGGTTTTAACCAATTCACCAAGCCAATACCTGTTTGTTGCACGGGCTGGAAAGCCCATGACGCGGCAGGCTTTTTGGAAAATTATCAAACGCCATGCCACACTGGCCGGGATTTCCAAAAATATTACGCCCCATACACTGCGTCATTCTTTTGCCACCCACCTGCTGGAAGGCGGGGCCGACCTAAGGTCCGTCCAGACCCTGCTGGGTCACTCAGATATCTCTACCACCCAGATTTATACCCATATTTCAAGAGATTATCTGATAAAAATGCACCAGAAGTTTCATCCGAGAAACTGATGGACGGTCTTTAAAATCAACGGCCATTGGTGCCCAGAGAAGTGTGAAAACAAATCATTTGAGTTTTAAAACCAATTTGCATGTGATATGGTTGTGCCATTGGAACTGACCAATGACCGGTCCGAACAATTGACCATATCTTAAGACAGCGCTTTGAGGTTTTATCTTTTTTCCGAGCCAGGACCATACCCTCGTGGCATGGCCGGGTAATCCAGGTATGACCGGGAATTATATTGTATCGATGATAATAAACAAATCTGCTCATTTTTTTGGGTTCATTCTTGCCACCATATGTCTTGCCATTTTTTCCGGATGCCTAGCGCCGGATACCCCCGGGCAGGGGGCAAGGGATCTTCGGATTGCCCCCCAGAACTATCGCCTCCACATCGGCAGATTGGATCATCGGGGCAAAGCCCCGGAAATGCCTGTGGCG
>JAHIVS010000327.1 GCA_018816605.1 Pseudomonadota bacterium | reverse complement strand
AGGATACTGGCTGCCTGCACCCGGATAGACAAAGGTCAGGTTTGCACCGGAACCCAGGGGTGTGGGGGTGTAAAAGAGACCCTCTTCCCTGGCAAAGGTTTTCAGGCTTGCTGTCTCAACGCAATGGATGGCCTGGGTGCAAAAAGCGTCCAGGGTTTCAAGGTGTGTGCAGAGAATGGAAAGGCTGTAAGGCAAATCGGGGTTGGTTTGTTGCTGCAGGCCGTGGGCAAGCTGATACACAGAGGCTGCAGTCTGGATCTGGTCCTTGAGCCGGCCGATGGCCTCCATAAGTTTTTGGGGGGAAGCAGCCCGGAAAACAAACAGCTGGGGTCCCTGGTCAAAAAAAGAAAAGGCCTTAGAAAGATCTTTGCCAGGCACATGCTCTTCCAGAATGGCATGGGCACAGGCCCCGTCCAGGGTCACGGACCCGACACTCGCTTTTCTGGGTTTATTCTGGGGTGTCTGCCAGAATTGGCAGGTGTCGGGTATGACGAACCCGGAAAGTCCGTTGAATTTTGATGCAAGGGGAAGGACAGTGCCGGGCAGGACTCTGTGGTACAACGAGAGGGCTACCGCTATCACGGAAAAAAGGCTGGTTGCCCCGCCGGTGTCCCCAAGACTTGACGGGGTACAAGACAGATGAACGGGCAGGGCGGACGTGTCACGGTCTGCGGCCATCTGCTTGAGGCCGAGGGCTTGGGCTTCTCCCAAATGTCCTGCCCCCAAAGAATGGGTGTCGATCAGGGAGAGGTCTGAAAAGCGCGTGCCGGCATCTTTTAATGCCAGGGAGAAGGAATCCCCATAGCGCTCCCCCCCTGATTTATCCGGACTTCCAATGGTGTCCGGGGTTTCGGGTTCTCCCGGGGTCCGGGCGCCGCCGGAGCCTGAGATGCCGCTGATGATGCCGTAGATGCGGTCCTTATCCCGGACCGCCTGGTCCAGCCGTTTTAAGACCAGGGCGCAGGCCCCTTCGGAGAAAAGGGTTTCACTGGGGCCGGCAGCAGCCCGGTTCAGGGTAAATTGGCGAATATCACCGGCCAGGTCCACGCATCCGCATAGAAAGGTGTCTGTTTCATGGAGGCTCAGTGAATGGACAGCGGTTTCAATGGCCTTTATGCCCGAAGCCGCCTGGGCCGAAAGGGTGAAACAGGGGCCGCCCAGCTTAAATTCCCTGGCGATCCTGGAAGCCACAATGCCCCCAAGGGCCCCAAGTGTCCGGTTGAAGGTGAGCTCCGGGCTGATCGTGTCCAATAATTCTTTGTCCAGATCATGGTGTTTCCAGCGCAGGAAAAAATCCGTGGCCCCGAAATCAAATTCAATGCCGATGGCACAGCCTGTTTTGATACGGTCTGGTTCGGTTTTCAGGGGCCGATGGCTTATGCCGGCATCTTCAAGCGCTCCTTTTGCAGCCTTGAGCATGAGAAGATGCTGGGGCAGGATATCTTGAATCTGATTGGGAGGGATATGGAATTGGCCCAGATCAACACAGATCTCCTCCATGAAAGCGGTTTGGATTTTTGTGCTTTCCGGATCCAGGTGGCGGGTCCGCCGCCATCGGGACCCGGGAGCACTGGTTTTCGGCTGGGTTTTGCCAAAAATAAGCGCTTTAAAGCTTTCCAGGTTTTGTGCATTTTTGGAGATGGTTTCCATTCCCACAATGGCACAGGGAACACTTTTAAAGCAAGCACGTCCACGGTCGCTTGATTCCAACTTTTCGGGCACAAAATGCGGGGAGGCAGGTTTGAAGAATTCTTCCACCAGAAGATGGGCGTTGATGCCGCCGAACCCAAAGGCAGAAATGCCTGCCCGTCGGGGAAGGGCCGATTTTCCAGGCTGCCAGGACTCGGTTTCTGTCTGGACCTTTACCCGGGAATTGTGCAGGGGGCTTTTGTCGGGCAGTGCTGTAAAGTTCAGGGAGGGTGGCAGACAGCCTTTTTCCATGGCCAGAACGGTTTTGATGAGCCCGGCTGCGCCTGCGGCCGTGAGCAGATGGCCGATCATGGATTTAATGGATCCAATGGCCACGGCTTTGTCTCCGCAGTCATAAAGGTCTAGCAGATGCCGTATGCTCAAGGCTTCCACCTGATCTCCCACCGGGGTGCCGGAACCGTGGCACTCCATGTACTGGATATGGGCTGGGGTCCAGCCGGCCTGGTCAAAGGCCGCTTTCATGGCCCGGACCTGACCTTCCGAGGCCGGTCCCACCAGATTGCCTTCAAGGTCATTGGAAGCACCGCTTCCTGTGATTACGCCATGGATGGTATCCCCGCAGGCAATGGCATCCTCCAGCCGTTTTAACACCAGGAGTCCAACCCCTTCGCCCACCACAAGCCCGTTGGCATCTTTGTCAAAGGGCGAACAGCAGCCCGTGGGGGACAGGGCTTTGAGCTGGGTAAATCCCACCTGGGTGTACAGGGAGTCGGGCCTGGAGACCCCTCCGGCAACCATGATATCCGCTTTTTTCAGACTCAGGTGTTCACAGGCAAGCTTTACGGCATACAAAGAAGAGGCACAGGCCGCATCCAGGGTAAAGCTGCCGCCGTAAAATCCCATGGCCCTGGCAAGGATGGCTGCCGGTGTTGACACCACAGCGCTCCTTGCCGCATCTGCCGGCAAAAAAGGCCTGGGAGAACGGGCGCACAGGATCTCCCAGGAAACCATGGAGGCGGTGTCGGTGGGCAGGGCAATGGCTGCCAGGATGACACCGGTCCGTCGTTCAAGTTCCTTTGTGATGTGGCAGGATTCAAAAGCCCTGCGTCCTGCTGCAAGCACCAGGTGGTGAACCGGATCAAGGCTTGTCAGAAACGCTTTATCTGCCCTGAATCCAGAGGGATCAAACTTAAAGTTTTCAATCAGTCCGGCTTTGTCTGAAACGGCCCGGTCCGGCCCAGGGGTGGAAGTGACCATGACATGGGCCGGGGCGACCCACCTTTGGGGTAAGACGGTGATGACCGAATTTTTTTTGTCCAGAATGTTTTGTATAAATTGTCCTGTGTCTCGGGCACCGGGAAAGATGCCTGCCATGGAGACAATGGCAATTTTGTTCATCTTAAATTTCATAGGGGGTCATATAGTGTAGAACCGGTCCGAATTCAAGGGACCAATGTAATAATTGTGTAAAATTCTCAATCAAAGGCAGCAGCAGGGGGGGGACGGCCATGGGTTCCCCTTATTGGCAACAGTCTTCACCCTGTGGATCAGGCAACTATCAAAAACAATCCCTGGGCAACAGACCGAACCAGGAGCAGGGCTGTGACCAGCATCAGGAAGAGGCTGAAAATACGCTCCAGAAGGTGTTCTTTCCGTTTTTCCCTATACCCGAATAGCCAGCCCAGGCAGATTCCGGCCCCAAGTCCGCCGCCATGGCCCCAATTATTGATGTTGGGTATGAGAAAACCGAACAACAGCAGACTGAAGATCCAGCCTGCGGTCTGTTGAAATACCCGTTGCCCCCAGTCGCCGCCCCTGGATTTGCCAAAATAGAGCAGGGCGCCGATGAGGCCGCACAAGCCTGCCGAAGCGCCAATGGTCAGGGGCACATGGCCCAGATAGGAGAGATAAAAGCCTGCCGCTCCGCTGACGGTATAAATGGTAAACATCCGGAAAAGGCCGTATTCCTGCATCACCAGAGGGGCAATGGTTTTAAGGGCCAGCATGTTAAAGAGGATATGGAGGAGGCTGCCATGGAGCCAATTGGCCGTAATCAGGGACCACCATGCATGAAAGTGTTTAATGGGAATAGTGCCCGAAGCCCCCAGAAAATTGAGCACATCCATGGAAGGTGTCAGCGCATGAAAGGGATTGATACTCATGACCATATTTTTGCCGCTGTAAATCAGACTGATGATAAACACAAAAATATTGGTGTAAATGATGCCTTTTAAAAGCTGTTCCGGGGTGAGCCGGGTCCTGTCGGGAGAAAAAATCATATGGTTAACGGGGATAGATTTCCCAGGGCTACTTAAAGGGAAGCGCTTTTTCAACGATTTCTTCAAAGGCCTGATCTATAAATTGTTCCAGTTTCTTCTGGGTAAATGTCAGTTCCGTTCTTTCAAGGGTCAGGGAAACCGGGATGGTTGAAAGCCTTTTGTCCCGGATATTCCCCAGATAAAAGGTAAGATCGATTTCCAGGACCATCTTTGTGACAGCCCCGTTTTTCTGGGCCTTGCATTCAAAGGTGTTGATATCGGCGGACAGGAGTTGGTCCAGCCCTTGGGGAGCATTTTCTACCCCGGCCAGGGTCGGGGGCCAGTCCGGGATGGGGGTGACCGTAAAGCCGGTTTCTTCCAGGTATATCCGGGTCAGATCGGTCAGGGAGGCACCCAGGTTTTGACCCCGGACCAGGTATGTCTCCTGGCTTTTATCGGTCAGGATGCGGAGGCCCACATATCCGGCAGCTGTTTTCCGGCGTGTGTCTTTAAACTGGGCAATGCCCATACGGCCTTCCTGTGTGGGGTCGGAATCTTTCATATAGGCCAGATCGATAAATTTTAATCCAGGGGTGGCGCACCCACATAAACAAAAAACGAGGATGAGCGAAAACAATAGTTTAATCCGGGTCATGGCAATTCCTTTATAGAAAAAAATGGTTAATTAAGATTGATATCTTCAATTTGAACCGCATTCATATATTCTTTGACGGCTCCCAGGGTCAGTGTGAACATTTTGGTGCCGATAAGAATGGCAAGGGCATCGTCCCTGCTGCCGCAGGCCGCAGCAAAAACAGGCCCCATGACCAATGCGGGATTGGCCGACTGGTCCGGATTTTCCTGCAGTTGTTTCACATAAAGATCCAGCCGTTCTTTTAAGATATTGAAATAATCCACCCGGGTTCCGGTGGCGGTTTCGGTCAGGCGGGATATGTTTTGGGAGATTTCCTGGATCATTTCCCAGAAAGAGGCTGTCAGGGGACCTTTGTTTTTATCCGTGGCTTCCATGAAAAATGAAATCCCCCATCCCACACTCAGAATTTTTAACAACCCCAGTTCATATTCAAGGGTTGTCATGTTCAGGTCATTTCCTTTTGGAACAGCCAAAAGAAGCTCCTTGAGGTCTGTTCTGTCTATGGCAAAACGGGAAAGGTTTTGGGCCATTTTTTTAATCGTCAGCGTCTCTTTATTTTGGTCTTCCATAAGCAATCATTTTCTGTTAAATCTATAATAAAATCAAGATGAGGCTCTGTCCATATGACATATAAATAACAGCCAAAACGGAAAGTGTAAACACAAATGATTCAGATAGACCTAAAGCTGTTTGTCACCCTATCCAAATATCTTCCTTTGGGCAGTCAGGCCTATGAAATCAGGGAAGGGATGACGGTCAACGGGCTCATGGAAGAAATCGGCATTCCCCGGGAAAGCGTCAAACTGATCTTTATCAATGGGAAAAAACAGGGCCCCGAGTATTGTCTTCAAAACAAAGACCGGGTGGGATTGTTTCCCCCGGTGGGCGGCGGATAAAAGGATAACAAAGAGGAAACATGGATCAATACCAGCGGTATGATCGAAATTTTAATACCTTTAGCCGTGAAGATCAGGAAATTCTGAGCCGTTCCCATGTGGCAATCATCGGCCTGGGTGGGCTTGGCGGCGGGGTTTGTGAAATGCTTGCCAGAACCGGCATCGGAATCCTGACCCTTGTGGACGGAGATCGGTTTGATGTCTCCAACCTGAACCGTCAGCTGCTTTGCCGGGAAGACCTGATCGGGACCTCAAAGGCCCTGGCTGCAAAGGACAGGGTAAAGGCGATCAATTCATCAGTCCGGGTGAATCATTGGGCGGTTGCTGCAGACGAATCCAACCTTCACACCATGATAGAAGCGGCAGACCTGGTGGTGGACTGCCTTGATACCATTGAATCCCGTTTTCTTCTCCAGGCAATGGCCCGAAAAGCGTCCATACCTCTGGTATCCGGTGCCATTGCCGGGGTTTTCGGACAATTGACCGTTATTTTTCCCGAAGACCCGGGATATGAACTGATTTACGGTAAAAACAAGGATTCCCATCCCCGGGGGATTGAGACCCAAACCGGCAATATTTCCTATTGTGCCCTCCTTGTTGCCGCAATCCAGGCTTCCGAATGCGTAAAGGTGCTGCTCAACCGGGGGGATATTCTCAGAAACAAGCTTCTGATTGTTGACCTGTGGAGCAACGCTTTTGACGTCATGGGGCTTGCATGAACATGACATCTTATCCGCCGGAAGCCGAAGGAAACCTGTCCATGTATGCCAGGGCTGCAAAAATGATAAAGGGTGCCAAAAGATGCGTGGCCTTCACCGGAGCAGGGATTTCAGTGGAAAGCGGAATCCCGCCCTTTAGGGGAAAAAACGGGTTGTGGAATAAATATGACCCCAAAAGTTTTGACATCCACTATTTTTATCAAAACCCCCGGCAGTCCTGGGAGGTCATCCGGGAAATATTCTATGAGGTGTTCGGGAAGGTTCAGCCCAATCTTGCCCATTATGCCCTGGCCCAGATGGAGGTAAAAAAGCTTGTAAAAGCCGTAATTACCCAGAATGTGGACACGCTTCACACACAGGCCGGCAGCAAAACCGTCCATGAGTTTCATGGTTCCCTGAAAAGACTGGCCTGTCTTGGGTGCAGGCATAAACACGAGGTTTCAAAAATTGACCTGGACACCCTTCCCCCTGCCTGCCCCGATTGCGGCAGCATACTCAAACCGGATGTGATTTTTTTTGGCGAAGCCATTCCCGAGCCTGCCAGGACCCATTCCTTTGGTGAAGTCAGTCGGGCCGATTGTTTTGTTCTCATCGGCACCACCGGCACGGTGGCCCCTGCCAATACCATTCCCGGGGCTGCCAAATCAAATGGCGCCTGCATCATAGAGATAAACCCCTTTCCATCGGAATATACCAGATCGGTTACAGATGTTTTTCTCCAGGACAAGGCCTCTGTTGCCATGGAAAAACTTGTGGAAGAGATAAACAGATAACGATATTTTCATACATTATATTTTAAAAGGAGAGTTTTATGTCCAGCGACTGTCTGTTCTGTAAGATTGTAAACCGGGAAATCCCCAGCAAGTTCTTATTTGAAGACGATACCTATGTGGTATTCAAAGACATTCATCCTGCCGCCCCGGTCCACCTGCTGCTGGTGCCCAAAAAACATATCAGGAGTATCAATGATCTGACAGCGGCAGACAGCGACATTCTGTCCGGCCTTTTCATGGTTGCCAGGGACATGGCAAAAGAACAGGGGATTAACGAATCCGGGTATAAGCTGCTTTTTAATGTTGAGAAGGGGGGGGGGCAGGAAATTTTTCATATCCATCTGCACCTGATCGGCGGCTGGAAAAAAAAATAACCAGGGAGTGAACAGCGTTTTTAGGAAAGTACCGTTTCCATCCTAAGGAGAAAACTATGCTTAACAATTTCAGTCTTGCAAAAAAAATAACCGGCGGGTTTGTGATCATCCTTATTTTGCTGGTTGTGCTTGCCTTTGTGGGTCGGATCGGCCTGACCCGGGTGGTTGAAAAAGTGGAGTCCTCCAATCAATTTCAGCTGCTGGTGGATCGCATTCTGGATGCCCGGCAAAATGAGAAGCGGTTTATCCTTACCAATGACCCTGAGGCAGTTAGGATTGTCCAAAAAAATATTGATACACTGAAAACCCAGGCAAAAGCAATTGCCGATACCACAGGGGATCCAGCGGTTGAAAAACAGATAGATCAGATTTTGAAAACCGCTGATACCTATGCCAAAGCCTTTGAGGCCTATGTGGGACTGGCCGGTCAGAAGGATGTTTTGATGGGGGATATGAATCAAAAGGCAAATGCGGCCCTTTCCATCACGTCCCGGATACGGGATGAACAGCGGGCAGGCTATGATTCGCTGATGGCCGCCAGCGAGGAGAAAAAATACAAGATGCGCCAGCGGGTGGTATTTGCCGAAAGAATAAAAGAAAATTACCTCCAGGCCAAGGGATACCGGATGGTGATGATGGCGGCCCGGGAGCCCAATGCTTCCACCATGACCCAATGGCAGGGGCATCACAGTGATATCAAAAGGGATCTTATGGAAATGGAACCCCTGATGACAGAACCGGTTTCAAAGGAACGCCACGAAAAAATCATCACCACCCAGAAGGCGGTCATTGAAGCGGCCGAAGCTTTTTTTAAGAATAAAACCCAGGCGAACAATTTGGCCCTCATTAATGCTGTAAAGGACATGCACATGGCCATTATTACCTTTCAGCAGGAAATGCAGGAAATGCTGGAATTTTATATTGAAGATGTACAGGTTTTTTCCGGCCAGATGATGGAATTGTCTTCCGGAGCAGATGAGATGGCAAAGATCCTCTTGAAAAACAGGATACTGGAAAAAGAGTTTAACAGAACCGAGGATGATGGGATTTTCCAGCAGATTCTCCAGAACATCGCCGCCATTGATGCCGCCATTTCCCTTATTACGGAAACCATTGATGATGAAGTCAAAACAAAACCTTTGGCCGGTATCAAGGAAGCTGTGGATGTCTATATCAGCTCTTTTAAGGGATATGCCGATCTGATGAAAAGCCAGCAGGCCGCCGAGTCCCAGATGGAATCCACTGCCGCCGGGATTGAGGACATCTGCCGGAAATCCAAAGAGAGTATGCACACCCAGATGCAGTCCCAGATTGTTAGTTCCACAACCGTTATCACCCTTGTCAGTATTTTTGCCGTTATCTTCGGTGTTTTAATCGCCTTTGTTCTGGCCCGGATCATCATTACCCCCATTAAGCGGGTGGTGGCTGCTCTGAAAGATATTTCCCAGGGAGATGGGGATTTAACCCAGCGCATAGATATTAACACCAGGGACGAAATCGGTGAGCTTGCCAAATGGTTTAATGCCTTTATTTCAAGGCTTAACACGATAATTGTGGATATCGGCTCCAATTCGGAAACCGTAACCGCCTCCTCGGGGGAATTGTTATCCATCTCCGCACTCATGTCCGAGGATTCCGAAGACCTGGCATCCCGGTCCAATGCCGTTGCCGCTGCTGCAGAACAGATGAGTTCCAGTATGAATTCCGTTGCTGCAGCCAGTGAAGAGGCATCCACGAACCTTGGAATTGTTGCGGATGCAGCAGGCCAGATGAAGCAGACCCTTAACGAAGTGGCTCAAAACTGTGATAAGGCAAGGGAGATCTCGGACAATGCCGCTATCAAAGTGAAGACGGCATCCGAGCGGGTGGGACATCTGGGGGCTTCTGCCAGGGATATTAATAAGGTCACAGAGGTGATCACGGATATTGCCGAACAGACAAATCTGCTGGCACTGAACGCAACCATTGAGGCGGCCCGGGCTGGGGAGGCCGGAAAAGGATTTTCCGTGGTGGCAAGTGAAATCAAGGGGCTTGCCGCCCAGACAGCAGGGGCCACCCTGGATATCAAGGAAAAGATACGCAGCATCCAGAATTCCACAGAAGATACGGTAAAAGATGTGAATGATATTACCAAGGTTATCTGCCAGGTCACTGAAATTGTGTCTGCCATTGCCGCAGCCATAGAAGAGCAATCGGCATCTGCAACAGAGGTGGCTGAAAATATCGAACAGGCAACCACCGGGATCCTTGAGGTCAATGAGAATGTGGCCCAGAGTTCCCAGGTCTCCACCGAGATTGCCCAGGATATTTCCAAGGTTCATGACGTGTCCCGGGAAATGAACACAAGAAGCAACCGGATGAAGAAAAGTGCCCAGGATCTGTCTGAACTATCGGGCAAGCTTCGGGATATGATAGGGGTTTTCAAGGTTTCTGGGGCCGATGCCGCCACCGGTGCCCCAATGGCAATGGAAGATCAGGAGATTCCCGATCTCATGCCCTGGGGGGACAAATTTGCCATAGGGATTCATGAGATTGACGAGCAGCACAAAGAACTGGTGAAAATGATCAATGAGCTGCACCGGGCAATGAAGGTGAAAATGGGAGCCAGGGAAGCGGGAAAGATTTTGACACGTCTGGCTGACTATACGGTCTATCATTTTAAAAATGAGGAAACCTTGTTTGAAAAATACCGATATCCCGACCGGGATGCCCACAAACACTACCATGATACGCTTGTGGCCCGGGTACTTGAATTCAAATCTGAGTTTGAAGGGGGCAGGGCAGCCCTGTCAATGGACCTGATGGAGTTTCTAACCGGCTGGCTCCGGGATCATATCCTGAAAACCGACAAGGCCTATGTCCCTTTTCTTAAGGAAAAGGGGATGCACTGGGAAGCCCCTAAAAAAAAATAGGTGCCGGGAACATCCGATACATTTTTCTTGACAAGGATGAAAATGCCCTCTATCTTGGCGCAGATTTATTTTTTACCTTATTTGACTTTATAAAAAGAGACACCGGTAAATGCAGACCCAAACAGACACAGCTTTGTTTATATTTAAGTTTGGACGCTTCTTCTTTTTTAGGAGCGTTCATCCGGTGTAGCGCTTTATAACTTTATCAGTTTATACAGGCCCCGGGTGGACACCATGCCACCCGGGGCCTTTTTGTTTTCTGGCCCTGGGAAATTTCCCCGGGCCTTTTTTTTGGGGATTAATCATAAGCGCTATCCGCATAATTTGGAAGGAGACCAACCATGATCCTTGTTTTGGATGACAAGATTACAAAAAATCAGAAAGAGAAGCTAACGGCCGTATTGTCCGGGGACGGGTGTATTACCCGGGAAATAACAGATGCCGGTCGAACCCTTATCGGCATCATCGCGAAAAACAAAAAAACAGCCGAAGATTACAAATACATGGAAGGGGTGGCGGATGTGCGGTCCATAAAAACTTCCCACAAGCTTGTCAGCCGGGAATTTAAATCCGAAGACACCCTGGTGAAAATCGGCAGCGTCGTGATCGGGGGGGATCGAATTGTTGTGATTGCAGGTCCCTGTGCCGTGGAAAGCATGTCCCAGGCCATGACCATTGCAAGGGAAGTCAAAAAATACGGTGCTGTGTTGTTCAGGGGCGGGGCCTACAAACCCAGGTCTTCGCCCTATTCCTTCCAGGGAATGGAAGAAGCGGGGCTTAAGATTCTTGCCGCTGTTAGGGAGGAAACCGGACTTGGCGTGGTAACCGAGATGACGTCTCCGGCCCAGGCGGAACTCATGGAAAAGTATGTGGATGTGGTCCAGATCGGCGCCAGAAATATGCAGAATTTTGAGCTGCTCAAGTGTGTGGGGAAAATGAGCAAACCCGTTGTCCTGAAACGGGGACTTGCTTCCACCATCCAGGAATGGCTCATGTCTGCCGAGTATATTGCGGCCGGCGGAAACAACAACGTTGTTCTCTGTGAACGGGGGATCAGAACCTTTGAGCCCTATACCCGGAACACCCTGGATCTTTCCGCCATTCCGGTATTGAAGCAGCTCACCCATCTTCCCATTTTGATTGACCCCAGCCATGCCACGGGTATCCGGGAAAAGGTCAGTCCCATGGCAAGGGCCGCTGTTGCCGCCGGAGCCGATGCCCTGATGATCGAAGTCCACAATGATCCGGACAATGCCTTGTCCGACGGTCCCCAGAGCCTTTACCCCGAGCAGTTCGGCGAATTGACCCGGGATCTGTATGTGATTGCGCCGGTGGTGGGCAAACAGATGGATTTTGATTATTTGAAAAAAGCCGAGGTGATCAGCCGGCTGAACAACGGCGAAACAATGACGGCGGCCTTTGTCGGTGAAAACGGTGCCTATGGTCATAAGGCCAGCCTGTCTTATTTTGGAGAGGATGTAACCCCCATTCCCATGAAAAGCTATGGGGATGTTTTTGCTGCCTGTGCCGGGGGCCGCGTGGAATACGGGGTGATTCCCGTTGAAAACTCCCTGTCCGGGTCCATCCATGAAAATTTTGATCTGCT
>JAHIVS010000037.1 GCA_018816605.1 Pseudomonadota bacterium | reverse complement strand
TGGCATTCGGAAAAATGGTGCTCTCCCCTTTTGATAAATTTCATGAACCAGGTTCAAAAAACAATGGCTTAGAACCAATGATGCTTTCGCCTGCCGGGCTGTTATTTTTCCTGTCCGACCAGGGAGAGGATCATGGCCTCCACCATGGCGCCGATACGGTTCATATGGGCAATGCGTTCGGCTTCTGTCCGGCCGGGATAATTCCGAAAGGCGATCAGAATACCCGAGAGGCATGAAAAAAGGGTATGGGCTAGAATCCGTGCATCTTTATCTTTCCCAAGTTTTCTGAATACCGACTCAAACAGGTCCATGAGCCTGCGCCCGATTTCATTGAGCTGGTCCATAGCCCCCATGTTCTGGTTGCCGTGGAGGGCAAAATGGGTAATCATCCGCCACTGGGCTGTGTGGGCAATATAATATGTCAGAAAACCGGTGATGCAGGTATTCACACAATTGACCCCGGACTCTTTTCTCTCCACCTTTTCAATCCGGGACTGAAGATCGTCTATGAACTCCCGGGAATCCGCACAGACAATTCTGGCGTACAATTCTTCCTGACTCTTGAAATAGGTATAAATGGAAGATTTGGCAATGCCGGCAGCCTTTGCGATCTCTGCCATACTGGCCTTGTCATAGGTTTTCCGACCAAAAACCTCCCGGGCGGCATCAATGATGATCTGCTGCCTCAGCTTTCTTTCCTTTGATTTGAGCTTGCTTAGGGTATTGTTTTTATTCATTTAAAATCCTGTGGTATTCCTTTTATTCTGACCTGCCCAGATGCCTATATCATATTTCGAAAAAATCATCAAGCAATGGTTGACTTGTCGACCGGCGTTCGGTATAAAAACCGATAGACAATAAATCGTTTGGCGTTTGTTCGCATCGGGACATCCCAAACTTGAAAACTCTGTATAAGGCGCCAGAAAAAGGAGGAAAAATGATGAAAGACAGGCCCTGGCTTGACCATTACGCAAAGGTTCCCCGTTCCATAGACTATCCGGATGTAACCATGTATGAAGCAATGATGCGATCTGCCAACCGGGTTCCGGACAAAATTGCCTGGGATTTCATGGGCACCCTTTGCTCCTACAAAAATTTTGCACAGGCCATTTCCCAGTGCGCCGATGGTCTTGCCAGCCTGGGCCTTAAAAAGGGAGACACCATCACCATCTCAATGCCCACCACTCCCCAGGGAATCATCTGTTTTTATGCGGCCAACAAATTGGGGGCAATGGCCAGCATGATCCATCCGTTGTCCACTGAAGCCGAAATTGAATTTTATTTAAACCTGTCCAACTCCTCCATGGCCCTTACCCTGGATGCATTTTACGGCAAATTTTCAGCCGTCATGGAGAAAACCCCCTGTAAACGCCTGGTTCTGACCCGGATCAGCGACTACCTGTCGCCGGTCAAGCAGTTCGGATTCTGGCTGACCAAGGGACGAAAAATTCCCAAGGTCCCCGAAGATCCACGCGTTTCCTGGTGGCAGGAAATAATGAAAGGGGATTTCCCCAAACAGAAAAAAGCCGCCATGACCTCCGATGATACCGCTGTAATCCTTTACAGCGGCGGCACGACAGGCAAGCCCAAGGGAATTCTTCTCTCGAACATGAATTTTATTTCAGAAGGCATGATGGTGGCAACCTGGGGCAATTTGAATGAAACCGACGCCATTCTGGCCATTCTGCCCATTTTTCATGGATTTGGCCTGGGGGTCTGTGTAAATGCCGCTTTTATGGGAGGGGCCAAAAGCATACTGGTCCCCCAATTCACACCGGAAATTGTGGCCAAACTCATACGAACCAAAAAACCCACCTTTATCATCGGCGTTCCCACCCTCTATGCTGCCCTGAACAAAACCAAGGACTTTATCCGGGCAGATCTTGCCTGTCTCAAGGCGGCTTTTTGCGGGGCCGACACCCTGCCCCGGTTTGTAAAAGAAGACTTTGAAGCCATTGTCCGCGCAAGGGGCGGCAATGTGAAACTTCTGGAAGGATACGGCCTTACCGAAGCTGTCACCGCCGTCATGGCCATGCCCCTGGGCACCTATCGCCAGAACAGTGTCGGGGTCCCCTTTCCGGATATGGACGCTAAAATCGTTTTGCAAAACACCCTGGAAGAAGCACCCCTCGGGGAAGACGGCGAACTCTGCCTGAGCGGCCCTGCCGTCATGCAAGGGTATCTAAATCAGAAAGAAGAAACCGACAAAACCCTGAAAGTGCATTCTGACGGCAAAACCTGGCTCCACACAGGGGACATTGCAAGCCAGGATTCCGGCGGATTCTTTTATTTTAAGCTGCGCCAGAAGCGGATGATCAAATCCTCGGGCATGAATGTTTACCCGGCCCAGGTGGAGGATGTCTTGTACCAGCACCCCTGTGTGGCAGAGGCCTGTGTCATAGGCATACCCGACAAAGAACAGGTTGAACGGGTAAAGGCCTTTGTGGTACTCAAGAAAGGAGCCCTGGCAAATGGGGAAATGGAGAAAGATATCATCGCCCACTGCCGCAAATCGTTGATCAAATGGAGCTGCCCCAGGACCATTGAATTCAGGGAAACCCTTCCCACCACCCTGGTGGGCAAGGTGGCCTTTAAAACACTGGAAGACCAGGAAATAGAGCGTTTGCGCCGAGAAGGCGAATACACAGGAGACCATTAAAATGAAGGAAATCACCCCATTCCATACTGCCATAAATGACCTTGCCGGCCTGGCCGCCGGTATAAATTCAGGCAAAATCATCGGTTACATGTGTTCCTATGCCCCGGAAGAACTGATTTATGCAGCCGGTTTTCATCCCATGCGCCTGTTTTCCTCCAAATCAGACATCAGTCTGGCAGAAAGCCATCTCCAGGCCTATTGCTGCTCTCTGGTCCGGGGGGTATTGGAAGACTGCCTGGCCGGTCGCCTGGACTATTTAAACGGCATGGTTTTCCCCCATACCTGTGATTCCATCCAGCGATTAAGCGATATCTGGAGGTTGAACACCAACCATGGTTTTTTTGCCGATGTGATCATGCCGGCCAAGCTCAATACCCCAAGTGCCCGCGCCTATATGAAAGATGTTCTCAAAAAATTTCAAATTGACCTTGAAACGGCCATCGGCCATTCCATTTCCCCGGCAGATCTTGAAGCCTCCATTTGTCTGTTCAACCGCATCCGGAAACACCTGGCCCGGATCTATGAACTCAAAAGCAGGTTTCCCTCCATTATAGGGGAAAGGGACCTGTTTGCCATTGTGAAAGGCGCCATGGTCATGGACAGGAAAGAACTTGCCGATCAGCTGGAGAAGATTGTTCAACGACTAGAGCAAAAAGACCCGCCCCCCTCTTCGGGCAAACGGATCATCCTTTCCGGCTCCATTTGCGACATGCCCGATATCTACAGCCTCATTGAGGCCGCAGGCGGTATGGTGGTGGCGGACGATCTGTGCACGGGCAACCGCTGGTTTGAAGGCCAAATGGACGAGGGGATTGACCCCCTGGAAGCTTTAACCGCAAGGTATGCGGACAGGGCGATCTGCCCGGCCAAACATGCAGGCAATACCCTTCGGGGGGAAAACCTGGTACGCCTTGCAAAAGAGCACAAGGCAGACGGGGTGATTTTTGCCTTTCTTAAATTTTGTGATCCCCATGCCTTTGACTTCCCCTATATGAAAGAATTTCTGGACAAGGCTGCCATCAAAAATCTTCATCTGGAACTGGATGACCAGCAGCAGGGCCAAGGGCAGCTGTCCACCCGCCTTGAAACCTTTATTCACATGATTTGATCATCTTTTTTTTACTCTTTTTTAAGGAACAGAGCCCATGACGGATACAGCGCCCCAAAAAGACAAACAAAAAATAAAAGCCGCCAAACGCATGCGGGAGATCATGACCGCCTATTACATGGATGCCATGACCGCAAGGGAAAACAATAAAAAGATAGCCTGGATCACCTCCGGCGGTCCGGTGGAGCCCCTCATTGCCATGGATATCATCCCGGTCTATCCGGAAAATCACGGAGCCATGATCGGGGCGTCCAAAATGGGGGAAGCGTTGTGCGTCAAAGCCGAAGAGATGGGATACTCATCAGACCTGTGTTCCTATGCCAGAGCCGACATCTCCTGTGCCCAGGTCAATGGCGGACCCATCGGCGGCCTTCCAAAACCCGATATGCTGGTTTGCTGCAACAATATCTGTGGCACGGTACTCAAGTGGTATGAGGTCCAGGCCCGGCATTTCAAGGTGCCCTTGTTCATTCTGGACACCCCGGTCTGCCACACCGAATATTCCCCGGAAATCGCCACCTATGTCCGCCGCCAGATTGACGATTACATTGTTTTTCTGGAAACGGCCACCGCCAGAAAACTTGACCCGGATCGAATGGCCCAGGTAGGACATCTCGCCCTCAGGGGCCAGAAACTCTGGCAAAAGGTTCTTACCGCCACCACCCATAAGCCCTCGCCCATGAGCGCCTTTGACGCGTTTTTCTTTCTGGCCCTCATCGTCACCCTCAGGGGCACCCAGATTGCTGTTGATTTTTATGAAGAATTGATCCTGGAAATGGAAGAAAGGGTAGAGGCCGGCATCAGCAGTGTCCCCCATGAACAATACCGGCTGCTCTGGGACAACCTGCCGGTCTGGTACCAGCTCAAATGGCTGTCCAAAAAATTTTCCGACCACAATGCCTGCCTGGTGGCCGACACCTACACCTCTGCCTGGTGCTCATCCATAAAATATATTGATGAAAATAAATTTTTAGACTCCATGGCAGAAGCCTATACCCGGATCTATCTAAACAACGGGGTGGACAAAATGGCAGATCAGGTCCTTGACATGATCCGCCTCTATGATGTAGACGGGTTTGTCATGCACTCCAACCGGTCCTGCAAGCCCTATTCCTTCGGCCAGATGGACATCATGAACATTGTCCGGGAAAAAACCGGTATCCCCGTGCTCATGCTGGAAGCCGACATGGTGGATCCCCGGAGTTTTTCCCTGTCCCAGGCAGACACCCGGATTGATGCATTCATGGAAATTATCAAACAAAAAGGATAAACCAATGATTTTTGACCTTAAAAACAAAATTGAAGACATGGTCAAACCCGTTCTTTTCCTGGTATCGGATGGTTCCTCCTATATCACAGACCAGACTCTGGTCGTGGACGGAGGTGCCACAATCATATGATCTATGCAGGCATCGACATCGGCTCCATTACAGCAAAGGCCGCCCTTATCAGGGACCATAAACTTGTGGGCACCTGTGTAATTCCAACGGGATACAACCCGGTTACGGCCGGGCAAAAGGTATTTTCAGCCCTGCTGGCCCAGACCCAGATCATGCCAGAAGAGGTCACGGCCATTGTTGCCACGGGCTATGGCAGAAACAGTGTTGAATTTGCTGACAAGGCCATGACTGAAATTATCTGCCACGGGGTGGGGGCCCATTTTTTAAATCCCAATATCCGGGGCATTATTGATGTGGGGGGTCAGGACAGCAAAGCCATTGCCCTGGATGCAAAGGGCCAGGTGGAAAACTTTGCCATGAACGACAAGTGTGCAGCAGGCACAGGACGGTTTCTGGAAGTCATGGCCAAGGCCCTGGAAGTGGAATTGGAAGACCTTGGAACCATGAGTCTGAGCTCTTCGGCCCCATCCAGGATCTCCAGCATCTGCACTGTTTTTGCCGAATCAGAGGTCATCTCCATGATCGCCGGACAACAAAAAAGACAAGATATCATTGCCGGAATCCATGAATCTGCAGCTGCCCGGGTGGCCGGCCTTGCTACCAAGATCAAATTAAAGGGCCCGGTAATCATGACCGGCGGGGTGGCCAAAAACAAAGGAATGGTGAAAGCCCTGGAAACCCGATTGGGCATAAAGATATTGGTGGGAGACCTTCCCCAGGAAAACGGGGCCATCGGCGCTGCTGTCCTGGCTTCCCGCATGGCCCTGTAACCTGGGGTTTATTTTTTTTATCCGTTGAATGGGGTCAGGCTTTCTTTTTTGCATTTTCTTGGATCTGATAATGGCATCTTGACAAAAAGCACAATAAAAAAACCTGGCCCGTTCCTCCAAAGCCGATGCCCGGAAGTTGCGGTCTATCCTATACAAATTTTGAAGCAGAAAGGTGCAACCCTTTTCCCGGCAGCGACATGAGGGTGGAGGTGCCGTGGGCAATGATCTTGCCGGATTCATCCACAACCCTTGCTTCGGAATAGGAAATGGATTTGCCCGCCTGTATACAGGTGCCGAAGACCGTCAGACGTCCTTCCGTCACCGGCTTGAGATAATTGAGTTTTAAATCCACATTTACAAGCCCGCAATTCTCGGGCAGCCGCAAAAAGGCAGACCAGAATGTACCCGTATCAATGAGGGTGGCCAGAACCCCTCCGTGAACAATGCCAAAGGGCTGCATGTGAAAGGGTCCAAGGTCCAGAACCACCTCTGCCCTGTCCAATTCTATCTGGTTCAATGCCATGGACATGTGACGTGGATAGGGACTTTTCTTTACGATGGCGATCAATTCATTTATGTAGTCAGGATTGGGTATCAGCACGGGGGTTTCCTTTTAGTTTATCATTCGAGGAAAATTATCAAAACCAGTTTCCCTTGTCAACCTCCGGGCAAAACCCAGGCACCCTGAATTCCATTGAAGGATTGACAAAAGGCCTGTTCCCATCATAAAAAAGGAGGATCGGGATACAAGAAAGAATCACCCAATATTTGAAAAGCGGGGAATATGAAAAGACTTACCATAAACATCAGCAAGGATTTCAGTAAATATATCGGCGGCAGGGAAAAAAAGATTGCCCAGTTTTCAGGTGAGGATTTCAGGGAAAGGTTCATCGAAGAAAATTTTAAAAACTATGATAAGATCACCATCGAGCTTGACGGCACCCTGGGATATCCCTGGGATTTTTTAGATGAAACCTTTGGTGTCATTGCCAGACAATACGGCCAAGAACGATTTTGGGAAAAATTTGAATTTATTTCCGCCAACACCTATGTCACCGAGAAAATAGCCTATATTGTGAACCATTCAAAACAAACAGATTAGTCACAAAATCACTTTTTTTTGGCAAAGGGCAGGTCAGGGTTTATATCCAGGCGCCAGTCCCGGAAACCGGCGCCATATAAAGGATGAAAGATCCGGCATCACTTCTGTTGTTTCATTCGCTCAACCAGCAAGCTGACCTGTTCCCCATTGGGTGCTTTTGCCATGGGGTTCACTTCCACCAGGGCTTCCCAAGCCTTGATGCCGCCGGCCATATCCTCCATATCGTGCATGAGCACAACGCCCTTGTTGAACCGGGCAGTCTCAAAGGAAGGGTTCGCGGCAATGGCCTGATCAAAAACCTCAATGGCTTTTTGGGGATTTTTGTTCCTCCGGTACATTACCCCCAAGTCGGTCAGGACACCTGGATCACCCGGCTTCAGGGCCAGGGATTTTTCATAGGCCCCGATGGCATCCTCAAAACGGTCGGTATCAAAAAACAAATTCCCCAATTGGGTCCAAGCATCCACATTTTCCGGATTCTCTTTGAGAAATTGCTCCAGTTTTAAAATCCTGGCACCGGCCTCGGCCGACATCTTCTCCTGGGACCCTTCATCCTGATCATGGGGATCTTGCTGCTGGGCCACCGGGGCATCACTGGCCAGCTTAAAAGAGGTATACATGGCTCCGGCCATGAATCCGATGGTGAGTGAGACCAAAATTGCCATATAAAAGCTCTGTTTCTTAACCATTCCCAAGTTCTGTGTTTCTTTGTTTTTACCCATCTGTTTCCTCTTGCTTAAATATTAATTAAGTCTTCCATTATAATTGCTTGTCTCAGCTTTGCAATAGAACGATTCTGTCCTGACCTATACCACTTTAATGTGCCAGGGTTCAAACCGGACCCCCAGATCATTGCCCCGATCGTATCTGAACGCTATGTATCCAAGATCTGTCAGCTTTTGATATACCGGGGTCTGGGTAAACCGCTCTGTAAAATTGGCCACGCCAAATCCTTTTTTCCCCACATCAAAATCGCCGATCCCATGAAAGGAATACCCCGGGGGTGCTAAGGAGCGGGAGGCCATGGAAAGGTTTCCCTGGCTTTCAGATGTCTTGTTCAAAAACAATAAAAATTGTTTCATCACACTGCGAATTCCGGAGGTCAGCACCACATCCGGCCCGATTTTTTCCTGGATGGCATTGAAAATTTCAACAGGTCTTCCCCGGTAGAGGTAATGCCCTGACTGGGCAATCTTCTCAACATCTTTTATATTTATTTTCCCGGTGATGGTGTCAATGGATTTTTCTCCCATAAATCCGTATGCTTTTGCCTGTTCATAAAAAATTTTCTCAAGAAAGAGAAGTTCTGGCTTGGGAAACCGACCAATGACAGGATAGGCGCGGGCAAGGGTCACGGCATCATCAAAACTCAGCAGTGAAAAATTGCCATACCCGATCACCTTCTGTATCCGGTTCAGGCGCCCAAGACTTGTGTTGAGGAGAAAAAAATCATCCGAGGACACTTTAATGTCATCGTCAAAGTCATGGTCAAAAAACTGACTTTTGATTAACCGATCTTTAACCCCGCGGTCAGGCGAAATCGATGGGGACTGTGCCGTACCGGGGGGGAAAAAATGCAACGGATTTTGTTTGCCGGAAACAGACTCCAGGGCAAAAACAGGGGCCACCTGGTTCAGCGCTATGGAAACTGCGGCAAATTTTAAAAACTCCCTTCTGTGCATATGGCCAAATTATCTTATTTTTTTTATTGCAACGATTCGTGTCGGCCCGGTTAAGGCAAGGGGCATTGTACCTCAACCAACCAACCGGGAAAAGAGTTTTTTTTCAAGCAATCGGGGAGAATGAATCTTTTGGAGTGAAATATTATGAAATATACGGAAGGCCTTTTAAAAAAAACAACGCCCCGGATCAAAAATGGCCAAGGGCGTTGTTGTGTCTATCAATCCATAATGATTTTTTAAACCCGGTACAAACCGCAACCAGGGAAAAAGGATCACTTATTCAACCGTTACGTTTGTTGCTGCAGGACCTTTCTGTCCGTCTTCAATATCAAATGTAACATGATCCCCTTCGTTCAGGGATTTAAAACCAGCTGCATTGATGCCTGAGTGGTGCACAAAAACATCCTTCCCGTTTTCCTGCTCGATAAAACCAAAACCCTTTGAACTATTAAACCACTTTACGATACCCTTAGCCATAGTTGGCAGTCTCCTGTAGTAAAAAAATAATAAAACCTTAGGGTTCCTGCCCATTCATGTAAACCAGTCTTATGCAGGAAATACACCCAATGGAAGGAAACCGTTTGCACCGAACCCTAGGACAGTGCAAGATGACGTATGATAAAGCAATAGCACCAAATGTCAAGCAAATATTAACAGGGTTTAAAAAAATGTTTCCCTTTAAAATCAGTTCCTTGGATAAAAAAACATCTCAAGTCCCCCGGCCATTGTTGCAGGTTTGAAACCTTTGCTTTGGGATGGGTCGCGAACCTGCAACCTGTTTTCACACACAACAAAACAGACAAAAAATATAACTACCTAATATTAAATATATATTTCCACTCTCCCCTCCCCCTCCCCCCGCCCCTTTGTTTTTGGCATGCATTATGCTTTTACTGCTTCGGACATACAGGATACCCGGAATTTGGACGTCCTGCCACACATCACACTCAAATGGAGGAAAAGCCAAATATGGAAAAAGTTGCCATTGTCGGATGCGGCACCTATATGGACCAGGGCCATGGTTGCCCCGGTGAATGGAGATGCCTTAAGGCGGCATCCCAGGGAGATGGAAAATTTGAAGCCCCGTCTGCGGTTGTGGCCTTTGTCAAATGTCAGTGCCCGGGCAGGACCGCCATACCCTCCCTTGGCATGGCCGCCAAATTATCTGAAATCAAACCCGACAAAATCTATTTAAGCTCCTGCCTGGCCAATTCCGTGCCCAGCTGCCCCTACACCAGCCCCGCGGATCTGGCGGGGTTCATAAAAGAAAAAACCGGTATTGATGTAGTATTGGGAACCCATGATTATCACTAACCCTTTTGAAAGGAAAAACAGATGACAGAAACTGTCATTCGGCTTGGTAATAAAAGAAAAAAAAAAATATTTTTAGACAAGGTAAAGGAACTGCTGCCCGAAGGCGGCAATCTGAATGCATGCCTGACCTGCGGCGCCTGTGCATCCGGCTGTCCTGCAACGGGTCTGAAAGACATGGATCCCAGAAAGTTTTTACGCATGGCAGCCCTGGGCATGGATGAAGAAATCATTGCCTCGGACTGGCCCTGGATGTGCACCATGTGCATGCGGTGCATCTATGTCTGTCCCATGAAAATCGACATTCCCCAACTGATTTTTAATGCCAGGGCATTGCGCCCCAGGGAGGAAAGACCCAAAGGAATTCTCGGGTCCTGCGACATGGCCCTGAAAAACGACACCACTTCTGCCATGGGCACCACCGAAGAGGATTTTGAGTTTGTTGTCCAGGATGTGCTGGAAGAATACAGGGAAGCCCAACCCGAATTTGCAGACATGCAGGCCCCCATTGACAAGGAAGGGGCCCAATTCTTCTTAAACCAGAATTCCAGGGAACCGGTCACAGAGCCCGATGAAATGGTGCCTTTGTGGAAAATTCTTCACACGGCCGGCGTGGACTGGACATACGGCAGCAAGGGATGGGCCGGAGAGAATTATTGCATGTTCCTGGCAGACAATGATTCCTGGAAACAAATTACCAAAACCTCGGTAGACCAGGCCAATAAACTCAAGAACAAAACTTTTCTCAATACCGAGTGAGGTCACGTAACATTCTCAGTCCGGGCCGGACTGAAAAAATTCAACCTGGAACACAATTTTGATGTAAAAAATATTTATGAATATTATGCCCAGTGGATCCGTGAAGGAAAACTGCCGGTCAATTCCGACTGGAACAAGGACCTGAAAATAAAATTCACGGTCCAGGATCCCTGCCAGATTGTCCGGAAAAGCTATGGGGACCCCATTGCCGAAGACCTTCGTTTTGTGGTCAAGTCGGTTGTGGGCGAAGAAAATTTTATCGATATGCAGCCCAACCGTTCCAACAACTATTGCTGCGGCGGCGGCGGCGGATTCCTCCAGTCAGGCTTTAAGGAAGAGCGTCTTGCCTACGGAAAAATAAAGGATGCTCAAATCAAGGCCACCGGTGCCGATTATTGCATTGCCGGCTGTCATAATTGCCATGCCCAGATCCACGAATTAAGTGAGCACTATGGGGGAAATTACCCGGTGGTGCACATGTGGACCCTGATCTGTCTGTCATTGGGTATTCTGGGACCCAATGAACGGGAGTATCTGGGGGATGACCTCAAGCAGGTCAATGTCTTCCACCCGGAGACTGCCATGTAACAACCTCCGAAAAGGGCTGAAGACTATCGTCATGGTCTTCAGCCCGCCCTTTTCCCCGGACCTCCCTTAAAACCCCAGTCCTATTTGGGAACCGGCCGTTTCCCCAAAGGGGCAAAACAGACGGCAGCCAGCCTGAAATGGGCAAAGCCAAAAGGGATTCCGATAATGGTCAGACAAAGGCTGGCACCGGCCAAAATATGGGAAATGGCCAGCCAAATTCCTGCCAGGATGATCCACAAAAAATTGGCAAGGCCGGTCCCCATTATCCGCCCCTCTCCCACGGCCCGGGAATCCACAAGTTCCCTGCCAAAGGGAAATGCGGCAAACCCTGCAATCCTGAAGGCTGCAAAGCCAAAGGGGATTCCGACAATGGTGAGAAACAAGAGACTGCCCAGCACGACCCATAGAAACCAAGCCACAAGTCCGCCGCCGAAAACAAACCAGATAATATTCAATATCAACGCCATGAAGGTGTTCCTGTCCTTTTTACCGGTTCAATAATCAAAATTCATACCCAGTGTTTTTCCCCTCCCGGGGGTGGGGCTTAAGAAAAAAAATGATAATAGATATCCGAGATATAGACGATACCGACGAGGCGACCATTCTCCAGCACCGGCAATCGCTGGTATTTATTCTTAACCATCCGGTCCAAAATAACCATCAGATGTTCATCGGCAGATGCGCTGACAATCTGGGTACTCATCAGCTGATTGACGGTTTTCCTTTTTACCTGCTCCAATGCAATATCAAATTGCAGGGTCCAGTCCACCTCCTCACCATTTATGCCATAGTTCAGAAAATCAGGACGGAGGTGGTAGAGGATGTCTGCCATGGTAATGATTCCGACGAACATTTTAACCGTATCCAGCACCATAAGGCTGATGGTCCTGTGCTTGGTTTCCCTTACCCTGCCGTTTAAAATCATTTGGATGGCTTCTTCAACCATGGCTGTGGATTCGATGGTATCAAACTCGGTTGCCATAATATCTTTCGCATATACTTTCACAAAGACTCTCCCGGATAATTTTTCAACATTATTTCATTCATTGTATCATTAACTCTTTTTATCCCTCCCTGGCCGGCCTGTCAAATCAATTTACCCAAACAAATGGGAATGGAAACTGCAAAATATCAGGGACAATAAAAAAAAAGATTTTCTTTTTCTCCATATAATGGTATAATATCGTGTTTTTGAACCACAGGCTTTTTCCCCTGTGGTTTTTTTATTTAATACATAAGGAAATTCAACAAATGATTTGCGCAAACAACATCACCCTTGCCTATGGCAAGCGGATTCTGTTCAAAGATGTCAATATAAAATTTGCACCCGGCAATTGCTACGGACTTATCGGCGCCAATGGTGCGGGAAAGTCCACCTTCTTAAAAATTCTTGCCAAGGATATGGAGGCCGACTCAGGAAGCGTCTCCGTTGGGCCCCGGGAAAGAATAGCCGTGTTGCGCCAGGACCACTTTGCCTTTGACGAAGAAACGGTGTTGCACACGGTGATCATGGGCCATGAAGCGCTGTACAAACTCATGGCAGAAAGGGATGCCCTCTATGCCAAACCCGATTTTTCAGAAGAAGATGGTATCAAGTCAGGGGAGATCGAGCTGGAATTTGCTGAGATGAACGGCTATGAAGCGGAACCGGAAGCCGCCATTCTCCTTAACAATCTGGGAATTGCAGAAGCCTTGCACACCAAAAAGATGAAAGAGCTTGAAGGCGGGGAAAAGGTGCGTGTTCTCCTTGCCCAGGCCCTGTTCGGGAACCCGGATATCCTGCTTCTGGATGAGCCCACCAACAACCTGGACATCAAATCCATTGCCTGGCTGGAAGAATTTCTCTTCAGGTTCCAAAATACGGTTATTGTGGTCTCCCATGACCGCCATTTCATGAACCAGGTCTGTACCCACATTGCGGACATTGATTTTAACAAAATTTCGGTGTACGTGGGCAACTACGATTTCTGGTACCAGGCAAGCCAGCTGAACCTGAAGCAAAAACTATCAGAGAACAAAAAGATTACGGAACGTGCCAATGACCTGAAGGCGTTTATCCAGAGGTTCAGTTCCAATGCCTCCAAATCCAAACAGGCCACCTCCCGGAAAAAACTATTGGAAAAACTCACCATTGAGGATTTGCCCGTCTCCACAAGAAAATACCCGTTTATCAGTTTCAGGCCGGAACGCTCCTGCGGCAACGTGATCCTGGAAGTCGAGGGGCTGTCCAAGACCATTGATGGAGAGAAGGTATTGAACAACGTGAGTTTTATCGTAAACAACGGGGATAAAATTGCCTTTTTGAGCCAAAATAGTGTCGCAAAAACCACGCTTTTCCAAATTCTGGCAGGAGAAATGGAACCGGATGCCGGCCACTTCAAATGGGGGGTCACCATTTCCCATTCCTATTTCCCCAAGGAACACAGCTCCTATTTCACCGGAGATAAGAACCTCATCGACTGGCTTCTCCAGTTTGCCCCTCCCAAAGAGGGCGAGAGTTTTGCCCGGACCTTTTTGGGCCGTATGCTCTTTTCCGGGGACGAAGCCACCAAAAAAATCGATATTCTTTCGGGCGGGGAAAAAGTCCGCTGCATGCTCTCCCGGATGATGCTTGCCCAATCCAATGTGCTGATACTGGATGAGCCCACCAACCACCTGGACCTGGAATCCATCACCGCCTTAAATGACAGTCTGCTCAAATTCCAGGAGGTGATTCTGTTTACCTCCCATGACCATGAGTTCGTCAACACCCTGGTAAACCGGATCATTGAGATCACCCCGGGCGGGATCATTGACCGCCTCATGACCTTTGACGAATATATTGAAAGCGCAGAAGTCGCCGAAGCCCGGGAAGCAATGGCCTGAAAAGGCGGCTTAAACACCCCAAGAATCAAAGCCTGCATAAGCGGATCTAAGGACATGAAGATTCTTTTCTTCATGTCCTTTGTTGTAATGCGGCACATGCGCTAAGGAACTTAGGCAAATACACTCGGATTATTGAAAATTATTTTTTATGGGGGATTCCCGGATGGATTCAACAGGAAAGGGTACAACTAGAAAACCAATGCCATGAAAAGAGAAGAAATTGAAAAAAAGGATCAGGAACTGATAAAAAAGTTCAGGACAATCATCCACAATAAAGAAAAGAAACCGGCCCCCAAGAGATTTCCCTTTGGGCTGATGTTTTTGTTCACAGCCTTGACGATATCCGGTTTGCTGCTCCTCAAACAGCAGACGTCAAGCCTTTTCTCAAAGACACCTAAGACAATATCCATTTCGAAAATTGTTCCTGCTTCTGGAGAACAGCAGGCATCAAACCCAGCCAGCGTGGAAATAAATGCCCGACCCGACCTTCCAGAAGTCCGGGCCCCCCTCCAGAAAATGGTGGCCCCGGAGACAATACTAAAATCATCGGATTCTGTTTTAATCAATCCAGTTCTTGAGCAAGATGCGCCATTAGAAGTCTCCGATCAGGAAGTGCAAGAGGAGATGCCGTCGGGCATTCGAATTGAGGAAATCATATCCTGCAGCAGTGTGGTAGATCTGCAGTGCAGCCGTCCCAGAATTCAATTTTCCCTTGGACAGGATGCCACACCAACAATTTGGATGAAGGTGGTTTCACAGAATCCGTCGTTTACCCTGACCCATGTGTATTATTTCAATGGGCAGAAGTATTGTGAGATTCCCCTTGCCATACGCTATCATCAAATGCGCACCTGGAGCAGTATCACCTTGAAGTCTCCTGACCATATCGGCAAGTGGCGGGTTGAAGTGACT
>JAHIVS010000326.1 GCA_018816605.1 Pseudomonadota bacterium | reverse complement strand
TTCGTTCTATTGTCTTGCCGGGCTTTACGGTTTCAGCATGGGCATCATTCTTCCTCAGATCAACGCCTTGATTTTTACCTTTTCAGCGCCGGGGTTGAGAGGCCTGAACACCAACCTGGGCCTTTTTGTCATGGATATGGGTTATTTCATCACCCCCTCTCTTGGAGGGGCAATGGTGGGCGGAGAATCGGGATATACCCTGCCTTTCGACACAGGGGCCGGTTTGGCTATGATGTCCATCATACTTGTGATGGTATTGAAACGGACAGTAGCCAGGTGTGTTGATCATATTGATTAAGGCAAGGCATCGGATGTATTCAACTGAAATCACAAGGAGCGTAAGCCCAGGTGCCCATATTTTAGACAATACCGCCAACCGAATTGCCGAAAGTACGGTTACCTTGAATCAAAAACAATTGGATATCAGCCCCTTAGGTTTCACCCGTTTTCTACCCTGTTAACCATCAAGATCTGTGTGCTTGAGGATCTCATCCAGATCTATACCCGGCGTCTGACCAGGCGAATTCTGATCGGCATTATCTTTGCCATCGGCTTTGGGATTGGCTGTCCCAGGATTTTCTATGCTTCGGACATACCGCACGGACTGGGTAGTGTTACGGGCGCTGGCCATCAAGTTTGCATTGAGCTCATATCCGCAAAGCCCTGCAAAAAGAACAAACAGAATCAAGATAAAATTTAATTTAAACCTCATGATGCCACCTCCTTTTTGCGCCCTTCATTCCATGGCTCCCGATTAAATGGCACCCAGGACCTTACAAAGGCCAGAAAGTCAAACACACAGGTCACCGGACAAAAAAGCGTACACCATGGCCGCCTTACAAAAAGAGAGGCCAATAAAATCAAAATAGTCAGGGCGAAAAGCGCATCAGACCCGATAAAAGAAAAAACCATGCCAAAAGGCTCGTACGTGGCATTGGACGCATTTCGAAAATAAAGGGCCATCCCCATGGCAAAGAGGGTAAATAGTCGTGCGGACCACTTCATCCATTCTCTTTTCCGGGGCGGCGAACACCGGGTAATCCGCCCCAGGCCCTCCTGAACACCGCCAAAGGGACAGATCATTGCACAATAGAGGTTCTTTCTCGTTGTAAAAAAAAACAAAAGTGCCAGGATCAAACAGATCAGGGATGTATAAGATCCAAGCCCCTTTGTCCACCCCCCGCTTAACAACAGGACAAAAGAGGATAGCGAAAATTGAGCCCCGTAGAGCCCCCCGAGAATAACGGTGGAAACGCCAAGCAAACCCAATCGGGCATATTTTTTGTTCCAGCGGAAAAACCGGCTGGAAATAAAAACAGCCGTGAGGAAAAGCCCAAGGGTTGCGGCGGCCTTCACGACTTCCTCTTTGGAGAAGGCATCCTTTTCTTTGGGTTGGAAGGATCCATGGATGGATGCGGCGGCCTTTTCAACACCTTTAATCATGGCTGTGGATGTCAGGGTTGCCCCACTAACCGCATCCACCTGGGGAAACTGAGAGGTTTTATGCCCTAAAAAGGCATCCAGAACACCATTGCCGAGTACTTTTGTGATGTAGGTGCCGGTGTCCGTATCCTGTAAAAGGGCAACCCGCTCTATGGTTTGGTTTGAATTCACTACAATGGCCACCTGAAGCAGCCCCCCATAGCTTGGGTGACCGGCAATGCCGATATACAGTTTTTCAGAAGGGTTTCCCCTTCGATACCCTTCAAAGACCTGGGGACGAATCTGCGTCACCCCCTGGATCTGAGAAGAAATATTTTTAATCTGCTCAAGGATCTCCCCCTTGGATCGCACCCCGCCGGCAAACCAGGCTGCAAATAAAAAGCAAATGGAGGCCAGCGCCAGGATTTGCTCAACACGCTTTCGAGACATTCTATATCTCCAGTTTCAAAAATGGGCGGTCCGCAATCATTGCGGACCGCCCATGGTATTCAGATGATTATTATGCTGACTTTTTTTTCATAACAAAGAGGCGAGCCAGAATAGCCAGACAAATCACAACCGGCAGGCCAAGCACCCCGATAAAGTACCAGCCTGCGATGGTCTCATATTCACCCATCAGCGTTGTTCCTCCTGCAATGACAGAGCAAAAAACGGCAAAACCAAGATAGATCAGGGAGACCTGCCACCATACAATTTTTCTTCCATGGGATTTAAGCAATTCCACAAGCCCCATGACAATCAAGACCTGCAGGGCCCCCATCATCATCCAGAAAATATAATTTAGCATTGTTGATCCGGGAAACATATTTCTCTCCTTATGTTGTAAACGTTTATTTTATCAAAGTTAGTCCATGCCGTGGTATTCCCAATCTTTCTCCACGTTCAGGAAATTTTCAGCACGCAGCCACCACGGAGGATTGTGATAGGAGGATTCCTTGCCGCCATCCCAGTCCGATCTGTAATCTTCCGCCTCCTGGAACTTAAAAAAGTTCTTCTGCATGGCCAGCAGACCATCAGCCACAAGACCGGTTGGGTCACGGGGCTCAAGCTCCCTGGAGATGGTATGTATCCAGGTGTTTTTCCGGGAATAGGGGCAGACCCCCACACAGACCCGGCACCCCAGGCCGTCCTGGGTGGGCCCGCTGGCCCATTGCTGGTAGCACTTCTCTTCATCCAGCCGCCAGCGCTTAAAGCCCCGAACAACCGTTTGGGGCGTATCATCAAAGGGAATCGCCCCGGACGGGCATTGTTCTGCACAAATTTTACATTTCAGGCAGAAATCCGCCATTTTGACATCTATGGGCTTATCATATTCAAACTCAATATCCGTAATCACGGCAGCCGGACGAAAATTCGCCCCAAGTTCCGGCACCATGACAAGGCCTGCCCGACTGTACTGTCCAAGGCCTGCCATCTGAACGTAAGGGCTCATCATGATCTCGTAGTTGGAGCCGGGAAACTGGGCTCGGGCAGGATGCCCCAGTTCCTTGAGAAATTGCTCCATAAGGCTTGCCGCACAGCGCGAGCGAAAATAGGCATCAAAGGAGGTGGAGTAACCGATGGCAGAATAGGTGCCGTCCCAGTTCATGGGAACGCCGAAAACAATGATGGACTTCCAGTGTTTGGGGACCTTATCGCCCCAGGTCTCATGACCTTTGTTGGGCATGCCCCGCATCAACCCCTTGAACATGAAGCGGGGATCGAATTTGGCAATACCCACCAAAGACATGCCGAATTGATGGGCCATGCGCTTGACCAGTTTGGAGGCATGGGCCGGGGATTTGAATTCCATTGGTTTTTTCCGCCAAATGCCGCGGAAATCCCAATCCTCAGGGGGAACAGGCTTTCCTGTACGCATGTGTTCATCATCGGGATCTGCCGGGATACGGTTGGTACGGTCCGAATTATCCATCCCCCCTTTGCGATAGGCCATATTGTAAGCCCCGGCCAGGGCGTAACGTTCGTGTTTCCCATCCTCCCAGGCCTGGGTGCGTTTAACACTCCGCTGCAAGGATTCCAGCATGATCTTAAGTTCACCGGGCCGGGAACGATAGTGGTCCCCCACAGGTCCGGGCAGCTTGTCAACGCCCATATCCGGTGTCCATTCACCACTTTTGATGATCGTGACCAGGGCACGAAGCCGCAAAAACAGATACCCTGTCCACTCCGGACGCTCCACCTTGCCCACCGGATCCATCATGGCAGGGGTTTCACAACGGAAAGGCTCACGGTTAAAAAACTGATCTGCGCCCTGATAGGTTCGGCCATAGCCGGTATAGGCATCATCGGACCGACCAATGGCAAAACCTGCGGCACCGGAACCGGCCAGTGTGGATGCGGCGGCAGCCACACCACCAAATTTTAGAAAATTCCGCCGGGAAACCCCGCAGGCTTCGGTTTTCATCTCCGGTTGAGGTTCTTTTCCAGGGGTGTCTGATTTTCGGTTCTTTGGATCATTGATGATATCCAATGCGTTTTTTTCTGTCACGGGTCTCTCCTATAATAATATTCCTGTCGTTTTATTGTTAGCCCTCGTCTCTATATTGCCTGGGACAAGCCCAGGAAATCGGCATCTATCTGTTTTAACTTTTCACTGATAATACCGGTATATACCGCGGCCTGATCACTGCCCTGCCGGTTTAAGGCTTCAGAACGAATTTTTAAGTACTCCCGGGCGTCAAAATCCATTTGGGCCAACTCCAAATGGCAATAGGCTGCCGCTTCCCCTTTCCCAAGCGCCAACAGGGCATCTCCTTTGATGCGCAGCGCCAGATATTCGGCCCCACCACCATTTGCAATGAGTGAATCGCAAATCTGAAGAGATTCGGTAAACTCTTTTTCTTCGTAAAGGCAGATGGCAAGCCCCCGCAATGACTCCTCATGTTCCGGCATAATGATTAGAGCGCGCTTAAAATAGGGAAGCGCCCGGTCAAACGCTCCCATTTGCAGCAGACACTCTCCGGACCAGAATGCCGGCCCCATTGTATCACCGGTAATTTTGAAACTTTTTTCAAAGAAGACAAGCGCCTTTGCATATTGTTTTTGCATTGCACAGCATAACCCTGAGTGATGCAGTGCTCCGGCATGATCGGCATCTAATTTAAGAACCTGTTCAAATCGTTTAAATCCTTCCTCATACCTTTGGGCATAGAGCATGAGATTGGCCAGATTGAATCGCGGATTCACTTTTTTGGGACTTCGGTCAATGGCGGATAAAAAGGCCTTTTCCGCCTCCACCGCATTTTCAGATTGCAGGTGGGCAAGTCCAAGCTCATTATAGGCCCGGGCCTGAACATCAGGCGGCATGCAGCCTGATGAAATGGCCAAAATCAGGTACTGGATCAACGGTTTGAAGGCCTGTTGACTTTTATACCTTAATATGGCCCGGCCGAATTCTTCTTCATCGATATAAGGGGCAACTGTCTGCATATGTCCTTCCATCTGTTAGGCGGTTATCTTTAGACAGACAATACAGCAAACCGCGTGCCACACATGATTCACCTTCTATTTTAACAAGTTACAAAAAAATCACCAGGCACCCGCACTTAAGTTGTTGAATAAAACAACGATGGCTGCTAAATAAAACAATATTTCGTTAAATATAAAAATATTTTTCCCATGAAAGGTTGAAACATGCCTAAACCAAAAACAGATGAACTGACCTTTCTTAAAGAGGCTATAGCCTGTATGACCGGAAGCCTGGATTTGCAAGAGGCCATGATCAACACCTTTGCATATCTGGAAACAATTTTTCCCATTGAGGCCATCTCTTTGCATCAATTCTCCTCAAAACTTCAGAGCCTGAAGCTCTATTTTCTAGTGACCAGGGGACGGTTTGATTTTGTAGAAACCACAGTGCCCATTGATAATGCGAACACACCCGGACTCATGCTTCACAACAAAGGACTGGAATTGCACAACTCTGTGCCGGACAACCGAAAAAATCCGGTCACCCTCGCCCACAGCAAAGCCCTGGATCATCTGATGCCCTTCAAGGGGCGTGCATACCAGATTGCTATGCTCAAATCCGACGAAGAGATCATCGGCCATCTCTGCCTGATGGGTTTCGGAGTAAACTGCTTTACTGCGGAGCATGAAAAAATGATAAAACTCCTGCTCAAACCCTTTGCCCTGGTGATGACCAATCTATTGAAATACAAACGGACCATTGAGTTTCAAAAAAAATTATATGCCCAGCACGAAAAACTGAAAAAAGATATTGTCCGTCTGCACGGCAGGCACATCATAGGGGAACAAAACGGTCTGAAAAAGGTAATGGACCTGGTTTATCAGCTCCGGGGCAGCGATGTTCCGGCCCTGATTTTAGGGGAAACCGGCACGGGCAAAGAACTGATTGCCGATGCCATCCAGGAGATTTCCCTCAGAAAAAGCAAACCGTTTGTAAAGGTGAACTGTGGTGCCATCCCTGACACCCTTATTGACAGCGAGCTCTTTGGGGTTGAAAAAGGCGCCTATACCGGTGCCACCTCTCCCAGATCCGGAAAATTTGAACAGGCCCAGGGAGGGACTCTCTTTCTTGATGAAATCGGAGAACTACCCTTACAGGCACAGGTCCGCCTCTTAAGGGTACTTCAGAACAATGTTATCCAACGCGTGGGTAGCACCAAATCCATTGACATTGATATCCGGATTATTGCGGCCACCAACCGGAACCTAGAACAGATGATTCAGAAAGGAACCTTCCGCGAAGACCTCTACTATCGCCTGCATGTTTTTCCAATCCATATACCGCCCTTAAGAGAACGCCCCCAGGACATCCCCGAGCTGATTTACCTTTTTGCACGGAACCATTATGGAAAACTGAATATTGAAGGCCACCCCCATGTAACCCGAGAAACCTTGGACAGCCTGCTTCAGTATACCTGGCCGGGAAATGTCAGGGAATTGGAAAACCTGATTAAAAGAGCCATCACCATGAGCTCCGGCGGCCCCTTACGCATAGAAAAACTTCTGCCCCAGGACGCGGGATGGTATCTTCCCCCTGAAAAAGGCGGAAAAAGTCCTGAAATAAACATCGACGAGCGGGTGAAGATAATTCTGGAGGAGCAGCTTTCAAAGCTGGGACTTTATCCGTCAGAAGCAAAATCCCCATCCTTCCCAAAGGGTATCAGAACCCTGAAACAGGCAACGATTGAAGCAATTCAGGCGGCCTTGCACAGGTCGAACGGTAAAATTCACGGGCCCGGAGGTGCTGCGGAACTTCTGGACATCAACCCCCACACCCTTCGCAGCAAGATGAAAAAACTAAATCTGCATACAACCGGGGATGGGGCCTTACCGGATTGAAACACACAAATGTTCGGGTGACCAGTGTTCGGGACCCCAAACCTATTATAAACAAAACCTGGGTGTCATTTCCCCCCCGGCGGTTGCCCACCTATTGACTCTTAGGTTTCACCCGTTTGGTGGGCAGGGCTGCCAGGGGATCATCGGGCCAATAATGCTTGGGATACCGGCCCATCAGATCCTTTTTCACCTCATGGTATGTGTTCTTCCAGAAGCTTTCCAGATCCTTTGTAATCTGAACCGGCCGACCCGCAGGAGATAAAAGATGCAGGGTGACCCTTATCCTTCCCCGGGCAATGGCAGGGCTCTTTGTCAGGCCGAACATCTCCTGGAGCCTTACGGCCAGGACCGGAGAATCAAGCGGTCCCTTATCGTCCCTGTATTGCAGAGGAATCCTTGACCCCGATGGAACGGTCACATGGGTGGGGGCATGATTTTCGATCATCTGCCGGGCTTCCCAGGGCAAAAGACTTAACAGGGCCGATGACAGGTTCACTCGCTTTAACCCTAGCGCCGAATTCACCCGGTCCAGAAAGGGCATCAGCCAGTCAGCCAGGGTATCTGTCAGCACCCTGTCCGACAGATCCGGCAACTCCTGAAAATGGCCGCATTCTTTTAAAAACACCGCCCGCTCCTGTAACTGTCTCAACTCCCTGGTCCAGGGCAAAATATCCAGTCCCTCCTCCTGTATACCCCGTATCAGGCAGGCCCGGACCCCTTCCGGGTCCGGGTTTTCCAACCGTGTTTCCCGGATGACAAGCCGTCCATAGGTGGTTCTCAAAACAGATCGCACCGATCGGGTCTTGTGATCCCAAAAGCAATGTTCCTCTTGTTTGATCTCCTCCTCAAAATCGCGTTCCAGCTCTTTTTCTCCATA
>JAHIVS010000325.1 GCA_018816605.1 Pseudomonadota bacterium | reverse complement strand
CATAGCCCATCCAATCGATCACATGGGCGGCAACCTTTTGAACCTCTGCCTGTTTGTCCAAAACCAGC
This sequence comes from Pseudomonadota bacterium, assembly GCA_018816605.1. The sequence continues at coordinate 5,732 of JAHIVS010000325.1, read as the reverse complement.
CATTTTACGGTTTGCCGGTTGCTGCCCGTGGGGGCGCAGCAGGAAATCGACAGGGCTTTCTCAAAGATCTGCCTTGGAACCGATTTGTCCTTGTACCGCCGGATGGACCTGCGGGATCTTAGAAAGTGTTCGGCATGCTCGGGTGTGAGCATCAGTTCTTTTTCTATGGGCATGCACTGGTCAGGGGTCAAAAATTCCAGGTTAAATGCCCCTTTGGGACAAATGGCCACACAATGGCCGCAACGGATGCAAAATTCTTCGGCACCAGCTGCGGGTGCCGGCCCCTCTTCGGTCATTTTGATGATATGGGCAGGGCATTCAATGGCGCAAATCCCATCTTTATCACATTTTCTGGTATCAATTTTGAATAAACTCATCTGTAACCCTTTCCTTTCAGTAAAGCGCATCTTGGTAAAAATCAGTTGGAAAGCTGTTAAATTACCACGCTCTTTTCTGAAATCCAAGGTTAAAAAAAACAAAAAAATCTGTCTTTACCGGAAAAACCTTTACGAATCGACAAAGGTGTGATCATATTCGACAGGCTTGGGGAATTGAACCCCTTTTTATATGTGGTGAAAGCGTGGTAAAAATGACGGATACCGATCGGGAAAAATGGGATCTACGATATCGCAAAGATATGGGAGGCTTTGAACCTTCAGGTCTTCTGGAGTCCTTTTACGGGCTGGCATTCCCGAAGAAGGCATTGGACATCGCCTGCGGAAACGGCCGAAACAGTCTGTTCCTTGCTCAAAAAGGGTTTGAGGTGGATGCAATAGACATCTCTCAAGTTGCCACAGCCCAACTGGCGCAACAGGACCCGGGGATAAAGGTTATCTGCCGGGATCTGGACAAATGGACAATTCCGGAAAATAGATATGGCCTTATTCTCAACGTGCGTTTCCTGGATCAACGCTTGTTTCCGATGATTCTTAGGGGGTTGAAATCCGGCGGAATTTTGATTTTTGAGTCCTTTCTCGGAAAAAAAAACCAAGCCTATTGCCTGGAATCCAATGAGCTGCTCCATGCCTTTATTTCATGCAAAATTGTATATTACGAAGAAAAAAAAATAGAGGGCTCAGAAAAATTTGATCAAACCGTCTCCCTGGTCGCCATAAAAAAATAAGCCTGTTTTCTAAGGAATTTCGTTGATATCGGTGGCAAGTTTCATCTGTTATTCTTTAAAAATGTTCCGGCAATAGGTCTCCTCTACCCTGGTGGCGGCTGCCAGGGCCAGAATCGAAAACAGGATCATTGCGATAAACCCGTTATGGTAGTCGGCGGCACTGTAGATCCGGACACCGTTTGCCGTGGTACCGTCCCAGGTCAGGTCGGCAATATAGCCCAGCAGAGGTTGGGCCAGGGCGGTGCCGATGAAGCAGCCGGTGTTGACCACGCTGACACCCATGCCGGAAAGCTGGGGATGGACAATTTCCTTTGCAGCAGCAAAGGTGATGACAAAGCCGGATGCCGAAAATCCCATAAAGGCAAAGAGAATGAAGCCGGTTATCCCCGGTGTCCACGAAAGATAGGTAAGCAGGAACCAGGACAGGACATAGCCTGCAGCGGCCCATAGAAGAAAGGGTTTTCTTCTGCCGGTTTTATCAGAGATCCATCCCCAGAACAGGGCGCCCAGGGCAAAACTCAGCAATTGGACCGTCATGTGATGGGCTGCAAAGGAGCGGTTTACCCCATGGACGTCCCGCAGATAGGGCATGCCCCAGAGTCCCATAAAGGCGTAGCTGCTGCCGATCATGCCCAATTGTACCCAGAATCCGGGCCAGACCCTCAGGGTCATGATCACATCCTTGAGATTGGTCAGCCAATGACGGTTTTGGGTTTGGAACTGGCCTGTATGGGGATTGGGCGGAACAAACCCCATATCCTGGGGTTGGTTCCTGACCAGTAAAAATCCCACCAGGGCCAGGCCAAGGGAAAGAATGCCTATTCCCAAGAAAACCGTTCGCCAGTGAAAGACCGTCAGGACTTGCGCCAGGGGACCGGCAGCCATGACAGCCCCAAGATTTCCGAAAAAAAGGGTCAGGCCGCTCATGATGCCGAAAACCTTTTCATGGAACCAGACCGAGTTGTTTTTCATGATGGAAATAAAGACCACGGAGACCCCGAGGCCCACCAGAAAACGGCCGGCACAGGCCATTTCAAACCCGGTTGCCATACCAAAAAGGATCGAGCCCAGGCCGGCCGTAAGGTTTCCGAAAATAATGGAGGTCCGGGTCCCCAGGGTGTCGGCAATAACACCGGAAGGGATCTGCATCAGTGCATAAATGGCGAAATAGATGGCGGACAGGGCCCCCAGACGGGTACCGCTGATGTTAAAGTCGGCCATGAGAAATTCAGACACCACCCCCGGGGCCATGCGATGAAAATAAACCAAAATATAGGTGAGGATGAGGATTGCAAATATGGACCATCTGGCCAACTCAAACCGAAAGTCGACTGGTTCGGAAAAAGTGACGGGGGTCTGTTTCATGGGCGAGTTCCTTTTCGTGTTCCGGTTAAAGCTTTGACACTAAGGGTTTATTATACCCCTGTCAACCAAGGTCTTCCTTGTTTTCTTAAACCCCATTTTATGTGTTGACAATGGAGGTATAGATCGCTATATTCCATCATAACGATATATAAAAGGCAGATATGAAAAAATTTATTCGCGTGATGAAAGCGTTATCAGATCCCAACCGGGTCAAAATCATGAAGATGCTTCAATCCAGGCCCCTGTGCGTGTGTGAAATAAAAACAGCCCTGGGTATTGCCCAATCTACTGCCAGCAAGCATTTAAAAATTCTTGAAGATGCAGAACTGGTAAGAAGCTTTAAAGATGGATTGTGGGTCAACTATTCTCTTTCCGACGGCAGCGGTTCTCCATATTCGGCCAGTATGATCGGAAATCTGAAGCATTGGCTGGACAATGAATCCGAGGTCCGGGAACTGAAAAAAATACTTCCGGGCATTGACCGTCATGATATCGTTGGAAAATAATCGGACGTACAAAAAAGAGTATCTTATAGCATCGATAGGTGGCCATATATGATTGATAAACAAGACCCCGCAGAACCTAAAAAGACCCTGTCCATACAGAATGGGGGGAAAATAAATAAAATCATGGCATTGCATCTGTTGATGGGGGCTGCAGGCGTTTATCTGTGGTGGTCAGTTTACAGAATGCTGCCCGATTTTTCCTCATGGCTCACCTATGGCTTGCTGCCGATTGAACAAGGATCACACCTCGGATCTTCCGTGGAATTTTTTTTGTACGACACGCCAAAAGTTTTGATGCTGTTGTTTCTGGTGGTTTTTGGGGTGGGCATCATCAGAAGTTTTTTTACACCTGAAAAAACCCGGGCTTTCCTTTCCGGAAAAAGTGAATTTGCCGGAAATATTCTGGCAGCCCTTCTGGGAATTGTGACGCCATTTTGTTCTTGTTCGGCCGTGCCCCTGTTTATCGGATTTGTAACAGCCGGGGTTCCCCTGGGCGTGACGTTTTCATTTTTGATTGCAGCACCCATGGTCAATGAAATTGCCCTGGGGCTGTTATATGGTCTTTTGGGGTGGAAAGTGGCGGCCATATACATGGGAACAGGGCTTTTCATCGCCATTTCTGCAGGCTGGGTCATCGGACGACTGAAACTTGAAGGCCACATTGAAGACTGGGTAACCCGGACAGATGCGCCGGCCATCAATATGGAAGAAGAAAAGCTAACCTGGAATGACCGCATGGTTTACGGGTGGGATGCTGTTAAGGAAATCATCGGAAGGGTCTGGATTTATGTGATCCTTGGGATTGCAGTGGGAGCAGGCATTCACGGGTTTGTACCCGAGGGGATCATGGCTTCCGTTATGGGTAAGGACTCCTGGTGGTCTGTCCCCCTTTCTGTTCTCATCGGCATCCCCATGTATTCCAATGCTGCCGGGATTATCCCGGTGGTCGAGGCCCTGCTTGGGAAAGGTGCCGCCCTTGGGACTGTTCTGGCGTTTATGATGAGTGTTATTGCCCTGTCCCTGCCCGAGATGGTAATTTTGAGAAAAGTTTTGAAACCAAAACTGATCGCTGTCTTCATAGGGGTTGTGGCCTGTGGTATCCTTTGTGTGGGATATTTATTTAATCTGCTTATTTAAGTATACAAAACCAATAATTTTAAAGGAGGGTATCATGGAAATTAAAGTGCTGGGGCCGGGTTGCGCAAAATGCAGCAAGACCGAAAAGTTAATTCAGGAAGTCATAAAGGAGACCGGGAGTGACGCCAGTGTGGAAAAAATTACCGACCTGATGAAGATTGCTTCCTATGGCGTTTTCGGCACCCCATCCGTCATCATTGACAACCAGGTGAAATGTACCGGGAAAGTTCCTAAAAAAGAAGATATCAAGGCCTGGCTTGGAAAATAACAATGCAAATAAACACACAAAACCAGAATAAAACAGGGATAGGCCTGGGACTGTCCGGTCCTATCGTCATTTTACTGATTTTCCTTTTGCTGCCATTTGCCGGGAGAACGGCATTTGCACAAGATTTTTCAGAGTTTCCCGTGAAGGGCATGGCAACCATGATTGACCTTGGGGCCAAAAAATGTATTCCCTGTAAACTGATGGCACCGATTCTGGAAAAGATGGAAAAGGCCTATAGGGGCAAAGCCCATATCCTATTTATCGATGTATGGGAAAATCGGGACCAGGCAACCCGGTTCAAAATTAAGGCGATTCCAACCCAGATTTTTTTTAATAAAATGGGTGAAGAGGTATACCGGCATGAGGGATTTTTAGACGAAACCGCCATTGTTGAGCAATTGAAAAAAATGGGTGTTCCCCAACCAAAGTTTACAAACAAGGGATGACGACCATGCTGAACGCCATTTTTTTGACGATTAACCAATGGATGATAGGCGCTTTGGTACCGGCAGCATTCGGCTGTTTTGTCTGGGGGATGATCAGCGTTCTTTTCAGCCCCTGTCATCTGGCATCCATTCCCCTTATTGTGGGCTATGTCGCCGGCCAGGAAAAAATGGTCCTGCCCCGGCAGGCAGGACTCTATTCTATTTTATTTGCCCTGGGCCTGTTTATCACCATTGCCCTCATTGGAATTATCTGTGCCCTGCTTGGAAGGATGCTCGGGGATGTGGGAACTTATTGGCAAATCCTTGTGGGGATACTCCTTGTGTGGGTGGCTTTGGGAATGCTGGGTGTGGAAAAATGTTCCTTCGCCGGAAGCCTCTTATTTCGGCTGAATCTAAAGGGAATGTCCGGGGCTTTTATACTGGGGCTTGCATATGGTGTTCTTTCAGGGTCATGCACGTTTGGGTTTATTGCACCGATTCTGGCCATTATCACGGTTCAGGAAAAAGTGATGACCGGCATCCTTTTGATCATTTTGTTCGGTATCGGCCATTGCCTTCCGATTGTTGTTGCCGGAAGTTCAACCGCAGCAGTAAAGAGTCTGCTTGAAAACCATGTATGGAACGGGGCGGGATTCTGGTTCCGAAAAATTGCCGGTTCAACCATTCTCCTGTTGGGGGTATATTTTATTTTGACCCCTTTTGTGCAACCATTCTGAAAAACCGGTTGGAAAGGAGATCCCTATGCTTTTATCAACCTATACATTGGAAATATTCAAATCAAAATGCCAATCTGATGCAAAGGGAGTGCATTGCTTTGCACACCTGGATCAGGATGTGAGTGAGGCACTGCCCTATCTGAATTCAGTGCTGGGTGGGTTTGAATATCT
>JAHIVS010000324.1 GCA_018816605.1 Pseudomonadota bacterium | reverse complement strand
GTGTCCGAAGAAATTTTATCCCGGTTTCCCCGACAACATTCCGCTGATTTCAAACAAGGGAAAGGGTGTGTCGCCTGCAAGGGGTCCGGATATTCAGGGAGGCTGGGAATTTATGCAGACTTAAAATTTGAATTCCCGGGAACCCCTGGGCTCAATTGCGGAACACCGTCCGGATCTGTCTGGATCAAGTTTGCCCTGAAATCTTTCCAGGGGCCTTTGGGGGATTTTTCGCACCCGGAACCCTGGGTGTTAAACCCAGGATCTATTTTGCCCGCTGTTTTTACCTTGTATATCCCCAGCCAGACACCAGGCGCAACAAAAACCTGGGAGACACAAATAAGCCGTGCCCCCATTGTTCCGGCCTTTGGATATGCCAGCTCCGGTGAAAACCCTTTTTTTATGCTTCCCGGGCATCTGTATCCAACCGCTCCCCTTTATTTGAAGATTGAATCCCTATCGCCTGTAGTTTTATCCTTGAAAATAATCAATGGCGCGAAAAATCAGGTAAAATACATCGAAAATATCATTTTTTTCAACCTGGTTTATGGGGCAATTTTGGCCCTGACCGTATATCATTTCTGTTTGTTCCTATCCCTCAGGGATATGAGCTCCCTTTATTTTGTATTCTATCTGATTTTTTCCTGTGCCTTTCAATACAGCCTGCATAACCCCACTATTTTCGGCCTGGTGCCCATTGAGAATATGAGAGGGTACAACCAAATCACTCTTATTTTTGGTGCTGCTTCACTTTTTTGCTACACCCTTTTTGTCCGGGCTTTTCTCCGGACAAAACGATCTTTTCCCCGGCTGGACTGGGGAATTCTCTTGTTTGTTTTTATAAACTTTCTTGTCGGAATCCTTGCCCTCACAGGGGCAAACCCGAAAGCATTGCTCCCTTTTGCAAATCTGATAGTACCCCATTCATCCCTGATCATTTCTTTTGTGGACATCAGCTTTGCTCTGGAAGGCATGCTCCTGTCCCTGGCTCTTGCTGACCGTGTCCGGACTCTTCGTTCCGAACGGCAGTTTGCCCAGGGTGCCAGCCTTGCAAAAAGCCAATTCCTGGCCTCCATGAGCCATGAAATCCGAACGCCCATGAATGCCATCCTGGGTATGGCCGATCTTCTCAGGGAAACCCCTCTGAACGATGAGGAAAATAAATATGTCACTACCCAAAAAACCGCCTTCCACCGAAAATGGGGAAATAACGCCTCTGAAAATCCTGGTTGTGGAAGATGCAAAGGAAAATAGATTTGTGATCCAGCCATATCTAAAATCACTTCCCCATAAAATAAGACTGGCGGAGAACGGACAGATCGGATTGGATTTATACAAGACCCAGACATTTGATATGGTTCTAATGGATATGCACATGCCGGTAATGGACGGATATACGGCCACCCGAAAAATTAGGGAATGGGAGAAAAAACAGGGTAAAAAGCCAACCCCGGTAATTGCGTTAACAGCCCATGCCCTGAAGGATGACCGTCAAAAATGTCTGGATGCCGGATGCGATGAATACTTGTCCAAGCCCCTTAAAAAAACAAGGCTGATCCAAATGCTGGAAGCTTTTGCTCCCCCAAGAAATCCAAAACAGGCACGCCCCAAGAAAAACTAAACCGGGAGCTTGCTAATAAAAAAATGGTGCTAACTTTTGAGAACTCCTTATGAAAGAACTAAAATTTCAGAAAAAAATAGATATCCATCTAAATCCCGGCGAACTTTATATTGCTGAAACGCCGACTTTAATTAAAACCATATTGGGGTCCTGCATATCCATGATTTTTTATTGTGACCGCCTTGGCATATCCGGCATAACCCATGCTCAACTGCCGGGAAAATCCAATACCGACCGCTGCTATGACCATTGTCCCGCTCCCTGTGGATCAAAAGACCAGTCACAAGAGGCCTTTAAATATGTGACATCGTCTACCCAATATATGCTGAACCAGTTCAAAGCAAAGAAGATCATGCCCCATGAGATAGAGATCAAACTGTTTGGAGGGGCCAATGTGCTCAAAGCCATTCACTCGTTAAAAACAGTGGGGGAAAAGAACATTACCGCCTCCCTTGACATAATTGAGCAATATCGACTCCGGCTCACCGCCGAAGATACCGGCGGAAACAGGGGAAGAACCCTTTACCTGTTCTCCCATTCAGGAGAGGTCCGGGTATTTACCCATAAAAATTAATATTTTTCAAAATCATCATCCAGGCGATCGTTTTTATCATCTTCATTCATATTCAAATGAATGCCTGGTGTGGCAGTTTTCTTTTGCTTGATTCCGGATTGCAACGCACCCCCCTTTTTTCTTGAAATGGTTTTTCCAGGATTTTGCCTTTTTCCGGATTGCAGGTGGGCTGCATAATAATCGGTTTGAGACGATTCTCCTGCAATGTTATCGAGCATGTTGATGGCACTTTTCAACACCTCCGCCTGGGAGGCCAGCTCTTCAGAGGTAGAGGAAAGCTCCTCGGATGATGCCGCATTTGTCTGAATCACCTGATCCAGTTGCTGCATGGACAGATTGATTTCCTCTGCACCGGTTTTCTGTTCATTGGATGCGGCATTGATCTCCTGAACAAGGTCTGCTGTTTTACGGATATCCGGAACAATCCGCTCCAGCATCTCTCCGGCCTGTTCGGAAATCTCCACGCTGGAGGATGAAATGGTGCTGATCTCGCCGGCTGCTGTCTGACTCCGCTCGGCAAGCTTCCTGACCGCATCCGCCACCACGGCAAACCCTTTCCCGTGTTCTCCTGCCCGGGCAGCCTCAATGGCGGCATTCAATGCCAGCATATTGGTCTGCCGGGCAATCTCCTCAATAATCTGAATTTTGTCGGCGATCTGCCGCATGGCCTCGACGGTCTTCAGGACAGCTTCCCCGCCCCTGATGGCATCCTCCGCTGCCTTGATGGCAATATTCTGGGTCTTCTGGGCATTTTCAGAATTCTGGACAATATTGGCCGACATCTGCTCCATGGCGGCAGATGCCTCTTCGGCAGATGCTGCCTGTTCCGAAG